>CAWKJK010000070.1:0-11320 GCA_963849655.1 uncultured Nitrospiraceae bacterium | reverse complement strand
GAAGGGGCGGAAGGTTATCCTTGAACAGCGAACCAAAGCGGAGTCCAACATCGCCGTCGCCGCTGCCTCAATCCTGGCCCGTGCCGAATTTTTACTCCGATTGAAGCGATTGTATGAACGAGGAGTTAACAACGTCCCCAAAGGCGCCTCTTCAGCCGTCGAACTCGCCGCCAAGATGATCATCAAGAAGCACGGAAGAGAACGGCTCTACTCTGTAGCCAAATTGCACTTCAAGACCACTCAATCCATATTGGCTGGGCTGCGCTGATTCTTAATTAAGGTCGCCGTAAGCCAATAAGGTCCAGCCCGTATCAATTTCCATGTGACGACAAGTGCGGGCAGGCGAACGAGTCAAATTTGAGTCAATTCAACCATTCATAGCTGTCCAATACTGGAACAACGATGCTCTCTTTGAAGCAAAGGCCGAAAAGGATGTTGCCCACAGACATCTCCCTGATCTGATTGATTTTTCTTCATCCAATGCTGCTCTCTAGTTGAATGCAGCCGCGCAGGATGTCGCGTCCTAGCACTGTCCAATAACGAGACGATCTCCTAATTCATCTCGCTAACTCGCCATTCATTCACGTTACTCAGCGGGGCATAGGAATTGAAGGATGTACGCGGTGGCGCACGAAGTACTGCGATGGCCAGCTCTAGATACTGTCGTCACGAGATTGGAAATGATGTAGAATCATGCTGAACCGAAGGAGGTTGAGCATGAACGCATCGCACCGCAGACACGATATATCCGACAGGACATGCGGAATTGCTGGAACCGCATTTGCCTGGACGCGAAGGCGTCTGGGGCGGCATCGCCAAAGACAATCGGTTGTTCATCAACGCGATATGCTGGATTTTGCGAACGGGCGCTCCATGGCGGGATTTGCCGCCGGACTTGGGCGACTGGAAGAACGTGCAGCGGCGGTTCTGCCGCTGGCGCGACAACGGCGTATGGGAAGCGATTGCTGGATGTTCTGATTGACGAGCCGGATTATGAATGGCTGATGATTGACGCCAGCCATTGCAAGGTGCATCCGCACGCAGCAGGCGCAAAAGGGGGCAACCAGGACATGAGCCGCACAAAAGGGGGCTCAACACCAAGATACATCTGGCCGTGGATGCGCATGGTATGCCGCTCAGAGTCGTTATTACGCAAGGTACCGCGGCGGATTGTACGCAGGCTGGCCGCCTGATCGAAGGCCTCACGGCGGAACACCTGATTGCCGACAAGGGGTACGACAGCGATGCGATTGTCGAACAGGCTAAAAATCAGGGTATGGCAGCGGTCATCCCGCCAGAAAAAACCGGACAACACAACGGTCATATGATGAAGCCCTGTACAAGCTGCGTCACCTGATCGAAAACGCGTTCCTGCATCTCAAACGCTGGCGCGGCATCGCCGCAAGATACGCCAAAAATGCCGCCTCATTCCTTGCCGCCGTCCAAATCAGATGCATCGCACTCTGGGCTAACATCTCGTGACGACACTATCTAGGATCTTCTCAATCCGCTTGGAGCTTAGAGTCGGCAAGACTAGTCTGGCACGGAGCTGGTCCACCTAAGAATCACTCGAAGATGGAGGCTGGGCTGTCCAACTTCGGGACGCCCAACCTATCCTTACAGAGAGGCTTTCTGGGAGAAACCGTCATAGTCTGCTGCCATTCTCATTCTGTGGGGCTTCGCCATTGACTCGCGTCAGAATTATCCATGAAACCTGATCGTCGATAGACAAAGGAATGAAACGATGCCAAACGGATTCACGAACGTGCCGGATTGGTTTCCATGGGAAAACGCGGGTGGTGGGATCGCTGCCGGCGATTTAGATGGTGACGGTCGCCAAGATCTTGTTGTGCTCATGGTGGACGATCCACCCGGCAAGAACCGAGGCTTGTATCGCGTCGGCAAGCGTCTCGACGCTGCCGGTATACCGACCGCAGGATGGGGACCGTGGATCGACATTCCCAACTGGTTCTCATTCGAAAATCAGGGAGCAGGGCTCGCCCTCTGGGACTTGAACGGGAACGGACAGCTCGATCTCGTGGTGTTCATGATCGATGCGCCCCAAGGACAGAATCAGGCGTTCTATCGGGTCGGTCGATCATTGGACGGCAACGGCAACGTCACCGGCGGCTGGAGCGACTGGATCAGCATCCCCGATTGGTTCCCTTGGGAGAACCAGCATGGTGCCATTGCGATCAATGATCTGGACGGCGATGGCCGCCCCGAATTGATCATCTTCATGATCGACAATGCTCAACAAGAGAACCAGGCCTACTATCGCATTGGGAACCGACTCGATGCCGACGGTCGTGTCACCGTCGGCTGGACCGGTTGGCAGCTAGTGCCGGACTGGTTCTCTTGGGAAAACCAGGGTGCCGGTGTCGCGGTGATCGATGGAAACCAAGCCGGCGATCACGATCTTGTCATTTTCCAGATTGACAACGCGCCTGGACAGAACCAGGCGTTCATCAAGCGCGCCACGCAGCTGAAGATCACCAGCGCCGTCGCCGGCTGGGGACCATGGATGGGTGTCCCTGGTTGGTTTTCATGGGAGAATCAGGGCGGTGGTCTTGCGGTGGCCGATCTCGGCGGACTTCGAAAGTGTATCGTGCTGAACATCGACAACCCGCCTCAACAGAATGCCGGCCTGTACGAGGTGCTCGATCTGGATTCCGATCCGGCTCGCGAAGGACGATGGGACGTGTTGCCGTTCAAATCCGGCGTCCTTGCCGTGCATGCCGCTCTGCTGCCCATGGGAAAGGTGCTGTTTTTTGCCGGCTCGGGGAGCAGCGCCGTGCGATTTGCGAGTCCGGACTTCGGCAATGAAGCGAAGGGGATCTTCACGAGCGTGGTGTGGGACCCAGCGGTACCACCCGGTCCCGGAACCCCGAACTTCTCCCACCCGGCCACACTACGGACTCCCGACGGCAAAGTCTTCGATTTCTTCTGCGGCGGCGATGCATTTCTGCCCGACGGCCGCATGCTGTCGGCTGGTGGAACCCTTAACTATAATCCATTCAAAGGCCGCGCAGATGTTGCAGTTTTCGATCCCTTCAAAGAAACCTGGACATTCGTCAAAAAGATGCAACATGGGCGCTGGTACCCGACGCTCATTGCGATGGGTGATGGCCGAGTGTTGGCGACAACGGGACTCAACGAAGCAGGGAACGGCCACAACCAGGCTGTGGAATTGTACTCGGCTGCGACCGACTCGTGGCAGCCGCTGCACCTCCCGGGGGGATTCCCCGGTTTGCCGCTGTACGCCCATCTCTTCTTGATGCAAGACGGTCGCGTCTTTTTCTCGGGCGGACGGATGGACGACCCGCTTCAAGTAGAGCCCTGCGTGCTGAATCTCACACAGAACCCGATCGGTGTGACCTTCGTCCCGGACTTACTCGATCCTGTGCTACGAAATCAGTCCGCCAGCGTGATCCTCCCGCCTGCGCAAGATCAGAAGGTGCTTATCATGGGTGGCGGCCCCGTCGGCAAGCCGGATAAAACCGACGCGACTGGAATGGTGAGCGTCGTGGACCTGAAGAAGCCGCACCTCGACTATGTCGCAACTGAGCCTATGTTGCTGCCACGGTTACACTTGAATGCCGTGCTCCTACCGGACCGGACGGTGTTCGCCACTGGTGGATCACTCAAGCAGGAAGACAAGCCCCTCGCTCGGCTCCAGGCTGAAACCTACGATCCAGCAACTGGGCACTGGCAGTTGATGGCTGCGGCCACCATCCCACGTCTCTATCACTCGACGGCCCTGCTCTTGCCCGACGGTCGCGTTGTCGCCGCCGGCGGGAATCCAGAAGGTGGCCACTCGGTTACCTGGGAGCCGCCTGATCCGGAAGAGGAGATGCGCCTCGAAGTCTTCAGCCCACCGTACCTTTTTAAAGGCCCACGACCCACGATTGGTACTGTGGTCTCCGAATGGAACTACGGCCAGCAAGTGTCAGTACCAACGTCACAGGCAGCTCAAATACGTTGGGCCCATCTAATGAAAGGCGGCGTGACCACCCATTCGTTCGATTGCGAGCAGCGGCTCGTTGATCTTCCGATTGCGGCTCGCACTGCAACATCATTGCGAGTGGCGGTGCCCAGCAACCGAAACCTCGCGCCGCCCGGATGGTACATGCTGTTTATCGTCGATACGAACGGCATTCCTTCCGTAGCGACGTGGGTGCACCTGACCTAAACGCTGGAGGCGAGCCAGCGATGAACCCCTTGGAGATCGTCAAGCTCACGGCGCTAATGGAACGCACCAGGGGGCAGCCCTGAAGTGACGATCGGGCCTTGTTGTGCATCCCATTTTTTCTGAAACGACTTCAGGGAGCGAATCCATGCCGAGTGCCACGCCCCAAGAACTTGTTGAGGCAATCCAGGACTGCCTTACCGTGCACCGCAACAAAATTAGGGTCGGATCTTGTATTGTGCATTGGCGAGAGCCGGTTCCTGCTACTACCGCTCTAGCAGGCTGCCGCAGATGAGCTGTCGACGTGTCCGCTTGACGGTCTTGCTTGTGAGTTGCTTGACCCGATGATCTAGTATCGTGACCAGGAACCGACCACAAGGCAGATATTGGGGTCGGACATGACTATTGAGTTACATTCTTCATGACAGTTGGTCGTGAAACGTGGAACGACCACTACGTCATCCTTTCTCAGCTTGTGCACGAGATCTCTCAGGAGCCGAACGACTCGGCCAGTTGAGTTCTGGACTCTGGTTCGCGCACTACCTGGCGGCCGATCCACTTCGTGATTTCCTTGGCCAACGCATCCGCAATCATACGATTGCCTCGCGGACTCAGGTGCACCCAGCTAATCAAGACATCCCTATCCTGATCGAGCACCTTTTGAACGTCCACAAACGGCACACGGTTGGAAGCCGACCAATGCTCGAGATCGGTCGTCAGAACGCTATGGGTAAGAAGGTGGAGTTCTCTGGGCGTAATTGCACCTTCTTTTTCCAATTTGTCTTTTACCAATTGAACTTCTTGCGCATACGTGAGGCCCTTTATGTCCGCTTCCTTAACCATGTGCGATTTCGCCTGCTGCTTGAGAGCCACAAAAATGATTCCACGCCGCTGACATTCCCGATACAGCTTATCGATGTTTCCAACGAAATGTTCGCTCGTGCCCGCAATATGCTGGTCGACTTGCCTGCGGTTGAATGTCGGTTCAGCGATCATATTCTGAAGAATGCTGTCGACAAATGCGATCATGACGAGGTGGTCCCGTCCAACCCCATAGGCAGTCTTCAACGGAGTGATCGCCGATAGTCTTTGTCTGAGGCTCGGATTTTGAATTTTGGTTTCAATCTTCTTTTCGCTCTGCCACTTACTCGGAGTTCCTCTGGCAGCATCGTTGACTCCTTCGTAGAAGGTGACGACATCCGGGTGCAGGGGAATCGCCTCCGCATAAAATAGTGAGAGTATCTCTTCCGAACGGAGGTGAGGAATTCCGAGATTGATGACTCAAATTTACCCTTTGTAGGCAAGTCCTCATTAAGCTTTTGCTCGAGATAGTAGGGATAGGTTTCGTTATCGCGGTCATAGTAGCCGAATGTGGACGAGGCCCCAAGCGTGACAATGCGGGTAATTCCAGGCTTCTTGACTTCGGTGATTTCTCCGCCGCGAAACCCTCGCGAATTGATGGAAATCTTAAAGGGTTCCTTCGTCGTATGGTCAAAGTGAACCTTCACTTCATTTGGAAAGAACTTCGTGTACCCCTGTTGAGTATTCTTATGCTTGCTGGCGACTTGATCAGCCGGGACCGTTGCAGGCATAAGCTGCCGTTGGGAACTGGTGCCGTAGAGAAGTACCCTGGGCCCAACCCGAAAAGCAAGCACGGCGCGAAAGCCGGCCTCAATCACCAATAGGCTGATGAGCAGCATCACAACATAAAGGCTAACCCGCCTGATGCGTGGTACCTGCGCAACCATATCGCCCCCCTCCTTTTTACCGTCTCGGTAGCACGCGTTACACCCCATTGATCGGTATGAGATCCTGCAGACCACATTGAACGAGAATTACAGCTCATCCACAGTGAGAAAGCCAGACTATCAGCATTTTCTGTATGTCGATCCCCTTACACCTCAGTTTTTTCACTAAGGAGTGTCACACCGGATTGCCCTCTACTTGTGACTCGACAGTATTGTCGTGGGTGAGGTCATGGCGAGATAACCCACAATGTCGTTGGCCATGTGTTCCGCCATCACGCGATGGCCTTCTGCGTTGTGGTGTCTATCGATCTTGGAATTCTCTACGAATGATGCATCTAACCCTTCAAACCATGATGCCATATCGTAGACCGGGACTCCTTTGGCATGGCGAACCACATCTTCGAATAACAGATTCAGGTTCTTGTGACTTGATTCCATCCGTTCGAAGAACACAACGAGGGGGATCTTGTGTGCCCTGCACAGGTCTACCATTTCTTGTAGTGCGGCCATCGACTGCCGCCAGCCCATTTCCTCCTGTAGCGCAGTCGGAACTGATTCTGCCGTAGACTTGGGTAGGACATAGTTATAAGCATGACCGACCAGTCTATAGAGCCAAAGCTTATTCACCAGGATGTTGATCATTTCAGTAACCGATTTCCCACGGAGAGAACTCCGGGTCCATGGATCCCACGCCGGGTTAAGCTCTTCAATGTCATTCTGCACATAGGTCAACATCACCAGATCCGGCTGGCAGGGCGATCCCTTCCTGCTTGAAATAGGTCACTTCCTGCACGGTGTTGTACCCCACGACTCCACTGTTGATCACCCGCACCGGCCGATGCAGACGTTCCTGCAGTAACGATTCGAGCCGGGCGGCGAACGTCTTGTCCTGGTCCACACCCCATCCAAAGGTTACTGAATCCCCCAGTGCGAGAATCCGATATTCTCCGCAGCTTTCGGCAAGATGGGCCGATCGCGTAACCCTCGTTCATTATAGGTCACGACGCACCTCACCGTAGCGTGTCTCCCACGACGGTTTGTGCCGGAAGACGAGCTGGTCATCGGCACCTTGTCACGCGTGTATTCCCCTAACACCGCGTAATAGGAAAGCCCGAGCGGATCAACCAGACGAACCAGCCAGCTCGAACGCCCCAAGTGACAGGATGAAGGGAGACTCCGCTAATGACCAGACCGGCCCGGGCCTGGTAAAGGGGCTGATACCACGTCGATCTCGCCAGCGAGAGCGTCACGGCGACACCGACAAGTAGACCCAGCAGCACGACATATCCCCAACTATACCGACCGAACACCACCGGGGTGTGCGACCGATAGGTAGCCGCCAACAAAACGCTGCTCCATGCTACAACCGCGACGCCTATTTTGAGGTACCTAAGCTGAGCGCTCATCAGTTCTCGACTCCTGGTGCGAGAAGAGAATAGAGGGATTGCTGCTCAAGATTCCTTTTACAAACCGGCTCTTTGCGGAAGCTTGGTTCCGTAGAATTTCAAAATGTTCCAGACGTTCTAACTTCTCGCTACCTTCTACCGGTATTTCCCATAATTCAGGCAACATGATACTAAACAAGAATTCTGTCCCCTCGTCCATCGGGTCATCCCCTAGCAAATTGCAAAAAAGACCTGAATCTAAACTAAGAGCGCATGAAAGGCTTCACTTGGAGTGTACAAGATCGAAGTCTGATTTTAGGCAACGTCGACTACCTACCTTTCCGCTAGTGCGCTATCGGTGAAAGCAAATGGGAAGGGGCTACAACTGCCTATACGAGAGCCCACAGCAGTTTTTTGCCTGGCAGACAAGATACCCGGCGTGGCCGTTTTCAGGATGATGAAAGTAGATCGTGTGGCGAGAATCGACGATTACCCGTATCGGGCTAGATACTTATGTATTACAGTGGATTCAGCGTAAACGGCTGTAGAGTGAGACACTAGATGGACTAGGAACAACTGGCTTAAGCCGATTCCCCCACTTCGAGGTCCGATCGGTTGTTTTCTGCGGAAGCGCCTTCCACGATTGGCTCACCTTCCCAATACAGGATCCGTCGACAATAGGGGCAGAGATGCAAATCTTCCGATCGTTTGACTTGGGCGATAAGCTGCGGCGGAATCTGGAATGCGGCAGCCGAGACAGATGCCGTCACGGACTGCTGCAAGAGGGTGATCTTTCCGTGACGCCTTAACCTGATTATATCGATCGAGCAAGGCCTTCTCAATCTTCACTGAAGCCTCTCGATGGCGAAATTGGAGTTGAGCCAGTTCCGTCGCAAGCTCCTTGTCCTGTTCGTCTAGTCCCTGTTTCTCCTGTGTAAACACCTTCTCAAAAGCGGTTCTCTTCTCCTGAAGCTCTTTGAGGGTCTTCTGGAGTTCGTCGATCTTCTCCATCGTCAACAGAATCTTTTCTTCAAAATCTCCTCGTTTCTTATTCGCCAACTCCAGTTCGAATAAGTGCGCCTGATACTCCTTGTTGGTCTTCAGGCTCGCCGCGTGCGATTTCATCTTGTCTGTGTGCGCTTCATGCGCCTCGAGATCCTTTTCGTGCGAGCGACGTTCCCTAACGGCAGCCTCGACAGCGGCCGTTGTGTCATTGAGGATCCGACCTGTCTCTCGAAGAGGAGCCTCGGCAGCATGGAGGCGTTCGGGGATTTTTCGATGGATTTCACTGATCTCCATGATTCGGAGATCAAGCTTCTGCAGTTCAATGAGCGGGGAAAGCTTTTGGTTCAACGTATCCTTTCCATCAATGTCGGCGCACTGAAGGGGGGTCAGGCACCCGTCCGGACTGGTGGGCCCACTAGGACTTGAACCTAGGACCAGCTGATTATGAGTCAGCCGCTCTAACCACCTGAGCTATGGGCCCCCTTCAGAAAGGTCAACTCTCAGGCTAAGGTCGAGCATGGGAACCGGATTTCACAGCTGTCATCAAAGCTTCATCCTTAACCTGAGACGGATTCTAGGACGCTGCTCCGAGCAGAGTCAAATCACGCCGTCTTGCACTCTGAAATCTACAAACTCTCGACAAAACTCCTCAGCTTCTTACTGCGGCTCGGATGTCGCAATTTCCTCAAGGCCTTGGCTTCGATTTGCCTGATGCGTTCGCGGGTGACTTCGAAGTCCTGTCCGACTTCTTCCAAGGTGTGATCTGTGGCTTCGCCGATACCAAACCGCTTGCGCAACACCTTTTCCTCACGAGGCGTCAAGGTTTCCAAAGCGCTGTTGATCTGCCGCTGCAAGTCATAGCGAATGGCCGCTTCCAGCGGAGACACGGCCTTCTTGTCTTCGATGAAATCGCCCAGATGGCTGTCTTCTTCTTCACCGATCGGCGTTTCGAGCGAGATGGGCTCGCGGGCAATTTTGAGAATTTTCCGGAACTTTGTCCAACGGCAGATCCATGCGCTCGGCGATCTCTTCGGGAAGCGGCTCACGACCAAGCTTCTGCACGAGATGCCGGGAGGTTCGAATGAGCTTATTAATCGTTTCGATCATGTGAACCGGAATCCGGATCGTTCGTGCTTGATCCGCAATAGCTCTGGTGATCGCCTGCCGAATCCACCAAGTGGCGTAGGTACTGAACTTGTATCCGCGTTTATACTCGAACTTGTCCACCGCCTTCATCAGCCCGATATTGCCTTCCTGAATCAAATCGAGGAACTGGAGACCTCGGTTCGTGTATTTCTTTGCGATGCTGACCACGAGCCGCAAATTCGCCTCGACCAACTCGGCCTTCCCACGCTTCACCTTCTCTTCGGCTAGATCGAGATGCTTGACTGCATCCTTGATCTCTTCAGCCGGAACAAGCGCCTCTTCCGCTTCCAACTGGCGAATCTTCGCTTTGGCGGTTTGATAGACCTTCCGAATCTCCACCAGAGCTTCCTCCGACACCCCGGTCTTCCGTTTAACCGCCAAGAAGTCCTGACGGGTCCGGCACATCTTCCTCAGCAGTTCGGCACCTACCTCGCCCCCCACACCGATCCGTCGTTGGCAGCTGACCGCTTCCCGTTCGGCGACACGGATCTGTATCGCCAGATCGCGGACACGCTGTACCATTCGGTCTTTCAGCACACCATGGAGGTTGACCGATTCAATTTTATTCACCACTTGTTGGCGGATCGCATCGAACTGCTTCTTGAACTTCTTTTGCTTGGCCGGATCACCGCCGAGATGCTTGCCCTTCTCGGCCATCGCCTTCAGCGCGAGCGAGACCTTCCGTACGGCATTCAACGACTCAAGCGTCTTGACCCGCAACTCCTCGTAATCCCGCTCCACCGGTGGCTGGTCCTCTTCAAAGTCCTCTTCGGTCTCCTGGATCGGCACGATCTCGCGTACGTCGATCTTGGCGTTCTTGAGCTGATCCCGGAGAGCCAAGACGAATTCGATGGTCATCGGCATCCCGTAGATCACCGACGCGATATCATTCTTCCCCTCCTCAATCCGTTTTGCGATTTCGATCTCGCCTTCGCGACTGAGGAGAGCCACACTCCCCATTTCCTTGAGGTACAGCCGTACGGGATCGTCGGTACGGCTGAGGGCACCAGGCGTCAGATCGATCGCCTTATCGTTTTCTTCCTCGGAATCCGACTCAACGTCTTCCACATCTTCACCGACTTCGCCTTCGGATCGCTTCTGAGGTCGATCCCCTTCGCTCGCCTCGATGATTTCGATATCCATTTCACCGAACATCGCCATAATGCTGCCAAACTGATCGGAAGACACGACTTCAGCGGGCAAGGTGCTGTTGAGCTCGTCATACGTCAGAAAGCCTTTTTCCTTCCCGATCGTGATCAGCTTCTTCACCTCACCGAGCAACTCTTGTTTCGGCATGACTACTCCTTCACCAATGAAACCACACCGGCGGTCGGCGTGCCGGCTTTCCGCATCCGTACCTCGTTGATCTGCATATTCAGCAAATGCGCCTCGTCCATGCGCCCTTCCCGCTCAGCCGTTTTCAGTCTGACAATGAGCTCTCTCATGACCTGCTCCGATCGCTTTCGGTCCAGGCAATCCAAACAGTCCGCAATGTGCGCCTGCACATCGTCGAAATGATCCTCCCGCATCGACAATTCCGTCGCCAGGGCGCCACAATCAGGATCGTCCACCGATTCATCCAAAACCGATCTGAGACTGATGCGTCCATCCAGATCCCCATCAGCGAGCGCGATCTCAACGAGCTTGCGGCAGGGTGCGACGGAAAAGAACTCCGGTCGCAGGCGACGGACATCGGCAGGCGACAATTTCCGTGCAGCAGCAGTAAAAGTAAATCCCGCTCTTCGGGGAACCCTTTGAACAAGGCCTTGAGCGGAAGTCCCTCTGCAGGCTGCGCGCGCGGCGCTTCCTCGCCTCGTTTCGGCTGAGCCAGAAGCACCGGATAGCGT
>CAWKJK010000069.1:0-41191 GCA_963849655.1 uncultured Nitrospiraceae bacterium | reverse complement strand
TGAGCGATTCAAATCGCTCTAGGTAGGTTGGAGTAGGCAAGGCGATGCGATACCTCTACGGTGCGAGGAGAGGCACGTATCCCATTGTGAGGCAGAACCGTGTTAGACCGTCGTCTTGGCAGACTCGATTTCAGTTGCCGTGATAAGACTGGAAAGGTAATCCGCAACGAAATTGAGGGCTTCCTCTCGTCCGTCGGCGCGCCGTCCTTTTTCTCTTCGTTGTACGGAGAGTTCATGTTCCAAATCGGATTGCGTTTCGCCAGTATCCGTTGGAGAGACGATGGTGTAAGGTTGGTGTCCATGTCCTCCAGCTCCTGACAACGATCGAGAACCCAATTGAGGCCTTCAATACGTCCAGCGTAATGTTCCTGTTCGGCGGTATCGATTCTTGCCATTGCGGTCGCAAAGGTCTGTGCTTCGTAAATTAAATTGTAGAAACTCGTGACGGCCCTTTGTAACGATGGATTCATAATACTCCTTCTCCTTTGGATGAACTGTGATTATACATGATTGAAGGGCCGACAAGGAGTATTTTTTGTTGTCATTCTTACGTGAACAGGAGGGAATGGAATTCATTCATGAACCCGTAGTAGAGGGATGCGAAATCTTTCAAACAGTCCGGGCTCGTTTCCTTCAAGCGTTTGAAAAAGAAGACCTGTGTGCGTGGATCGAGCTGCTCCGAGTTGGCTCAACTGAGCCATGGAATAACTACCGGAGGGAACGCTGAGAATATAATGCACCAGGCGCTCAACGAATTGCTGAGCGACATATTCACTATTCAGATAGCCATCTGGAAGTTTACCGGAAGCGAGAAACTCATTTAAATGGGATCGCCTGTGCAGCAAAGGGAACTGATTGCTGCTGATGTGATGTCACGCCGGGAGTGCTCCCCAATGAAATAGCAAAGACACCATGATTCAAGACTGTACTGGACGCTGTCTATCTCGTCAAGTGCACAGAAGATGCAGTGGTGGTGAGGCGAAAGACCGATGTTCCTCGCTAGATCGGCTCTGGTACTTTCTGCAATACGCGCGTATGTCGTCAAAGAATGCGTGTTTTGACTCGAAAAAATGCGCTTCTCGGGACTGCTGCTCTACGGCCTCAGCGAAGCAGCTCCGAGATATAGATACCCGGGGACAAACTGGAGAGCGTACGGTTCAGAAACAAGCAGGGGGCGGCGGCCTTGGACGGCCGCCGCCCCCTGTGAGCCGTACACACGGGATCGGGCTAGAGCCAGGTTACCCGTTCGGCGGGCCGGATATAGATCGGCTCTTCGACCTGAATCCGCGCGATTTCCTTCCCCGACTTGTTGAAGCCCAACACGGTGTCGTTGTACATCTCGAAGCGCTTCCCGTGGATCTGGGTCTCAAAGACTTTGGGCCCGGGAATCACATCGTAGCGGAACACGATCTGCTGGCTGGCGCGCCAGAGCTGCAGCACGGCCAACAATTCCCGACTGGGCACCAGATACTTTTCAATGGCATTGTCCACGCCGGGCCCAAACATCTGCCGAGCATAGCCGCGCGGGCTGTGTCGCGGCGGGATGTAGAAGCCGTTGGGCTCGGTCCCCCACTGCGGATACAAGGGCAAGGCCACTTGCTCCACCCGGATCGCATAGTACAGCGGGTGCCACCGGTCTTCGGCCCACAGCCCGTCCTCGCCGATGCGGACCAGGCTCTGCATGCGGATCTTGCCCACGCAGGCCGCCATGCAGCGCGTTTCCATCGGTTCGCCGCCGGTGAGGGGATCCTTCCCTTCGATCCGGGGATAACAGGCGATACACTTCTCGCTGACCCGCGTCGTGCCCCGGTACATGGGTTTTTTATACGGACATTGCTCGACACATTTCTTATACCCCCGGCAGCGGTTCTGATCGATCAGGACGATGCCGTCTTCCGGCCGCTTGTAAATGGCCTTGCGCGGGCAGGCCGCCAAGCAGCCCGGATAGGTGCAGTGGTTACAAATGCGTTGGAGATAGAAGAAGAAGGTCTCATGTTCCGGGAGACTGCTCCCGGTCATTTTCCAGGGTTCATCGCGCGAGAAGCCGGTCTTGTCGATGCCTTCGACGATGGCGCGCATCGAGGTGGCCGTGTCTTCGTAGATGTTGACGAACCGCCATTCCTGGTCCGTCGGAATATAGCCGATCGCGGCCTGACCGACCTTGGCCCCCGCATCGAAAATCGTCATCCCTTCGAACACGCCGTAGGGGGCATGGTGTTTCCGTCCGACGCGGACGTTCCAGACTTGGCCGCCCGGATTGACCTGCTCGATCAGCTGCGTGATTTTGACATCGTAGAACTGCGGATACCCGCCGTACGGCTTGGTTTCCACGTTGTTCCACCACATGTATTCCTGCCCTTTGGAGAAGAGCCAGGTGGACTTATCGGCCATGCTGCAGGTCTGACAGGCCAAACAGCGATTGATGTTGAACACAAAGGCAAACTGCCACTTCGGATGCCGCTCCTCGTAGGGATACAACATCTTGCGTCCCAGCTGCCAATTATAAACTTCAGGCATGGTTTCCTCCGTTAGGCGTACGGCGCGCGGCGAAGGAGCTGACAGGGCCGTCCCCTCCCTCCCCCGCACACCGCGCGAGTTGCTAGACTTTGATCTTAATATGTTCGCCTTTGAGCCACTTGATCATAAACTCGTTCTCCTGCCCGGGCGTAAAGCCGGTCCGCACCGGTTCCCACGGTCCCCGCGCGCCGATGCCGCCGTCTTCCGCCTTGGTGATGCGGATGAGACATTCCTTCGGCACGGTATTGACCGCATGGTGATCGATTTCAAACCCCCATTTAAACTTAAGCCCGTTCGCACTTTTCCCCGGGAGCGAGTCCGTTTGATGCATCGGCATGAGCCAACTACGCGTAAAGGACTGTTGTGCGCCGTATCGGAAGTTGGACTGGTAGCCCGTATCGATCGCGATCGCGCGCCCGTCCGGCCTCGTTTCATGCCCCTTCACCGATTTGGAGTGTCGAGACGATAGGGCGCCTGCTTGGCCATCGTCACATGGTACGGGATAAGACCGGGTTGTACTTCGCGCGAATCATCAACCGGGCCACCTTGTAGTAGGGATCGCTCGGCTTCCAGCCACGGTAGGGGCGGTCCACCGGGTTCCCATCGACGTACACATAGTCCCCGTCGTTGATGCCGCGATCTTTCGCCGCTTGCGGATTGATATGCACCTGGTGTTCGCCGACGCCCGGGGTCCGCTTGTCCATCCGGTACGGATCCCCGAAGTTCGACTCGTAGATCTGCATCCAGTCGTTCACCGACCACTGACTGTGGACCCGGTGCCGCGTCTTGGGCGTCACGCAGTAGAACTGGTAGCCCTTCTCCCATAAGGGGTTGCTGTGACGCTTGATTTCGACCCATGAGAGCTTGATATTCCGAATCGTCTTGTCGTCGTGGTGCTGCGCCGTGATCGGAATGCCGTAGTCGTCCGGTCGCACATAGGGGTTCGTCGTGAAGATGGCGTTCGGCAGGTAGGGCGTCGCCTCCGGCCCTTCGCGGTGCACGATGAAGTTTTCACCGTACTCGATGGCTTCCGGTTCGATGCGATAGGACTCAATGCGTCCGGACCGCGTCCACATCGGTTTCGACTCGTTGGTCTCTTCCCAGAGGGGATGTCGCGGGTAGGTGCGGGTCATGACCATCCAGCCCTTTTCCGACTTCAGCAGCACATCGGCACTGTACCCGTAAAAAGTGCTGGAGGCGTCAAGGAGTCGTTGGGCGTACACATCCACGCGGTTCTGATAGACAAAATGGAAGACGTCGCGCATGCGGTGGTCCCCCGTTATCTCAGTCAGTTTCGCCGCCACTCCCGCAAACGTATCCGCATCGTTGCGGGTGTCGTACAGCGGCCGGATCCCGCCCTTCCAGAGCTGGATCCAGGGATTCGAGACCGTGGCCGTCATCTCCGGGTAGGTGAACTCCATCCAGGAGTTCGCCGCAAAGGCGATATCGTTGTGGTTCACGTCGGACGTCATTTCGATGTCCTGCGTCATGAGACATTCGATATTCGGATCGACGTTCCGCACCATGTCGTAATGGTGCTTGGCGTTATTCAAAATGTTGACGTTCACGACCCACCGGACTTTACTGGGGGTGGGCATATGGGTCTTGCCGGTAAATACTTTGCGCCCATACTTCGGGGTATTGACGATCAAGGCGGTGTCGCCGTGGTTCCAGTACCCGGGCTCCTCGCCGTAATAGTAGTTCCGGTATTTGATCTCCTTTCCATGGGCATTGGCATCCAGATTGAGCTGCCACGGATCTTCCGAGAGGTGCACGCCGGAGCCGACGCCCGACCAGGGCGTGGCATTCCAAATCCCCACTTTGTAGTTGCCGGACCAGGTATGACAGCCCGTGCCGAACTTGCCGATATTGCCGGTCAAGGTCACCACGAGGGCCGCCGCTCGGCCCGTTTGCGTCATATGGAAATAGTGACAGACCCCTTCGCCGTTGTGGATCGCCGCCGGCTTAATCGTGCCGGAGTCGCGCGCCCACCGGACCAGGAGATCCTTCGGTGAGCGGGTGATCTGATGCGTGGTATCCAGATCGTAGTCTTGGAGGTGGATCAGATACATCTGGTAGATCGGCATCGCATCGATTTCGCGCCCGTTCAGCAACTTGATGCGATAGGAGCCGGTCAAGGCCGGATCAATCCCGCTCTTGTCGAAATGCCAGCCGACCTGCTCCCGATGGAGCGGGGCCGCCTGCTTCTTGGCCAAGTCCCACACCATGAACCCGCCGAGCCGTTCGATATACTCCGGCTTCAAGGCTTGGATCCGGCCGGAATAACTGTGGGAGAAATCAGGGAACTTGTAGTTCTGGATCACATCCCGGGGGTCCAGATACTGGAGGGTATCCGTGCGGACCAGCAGCGGCATATCCGTGAACTGCTTGATGTAGTCGATGTCCTGCATGTTCTCATCGAGAATGATCTTGCAGGCCCCCAGAAACAGCGCCCCGTCGGACTGCGGCCGCAGGGGAATCCAGTAGTCGGCGCGTGAGGCCGTCGGATTGTACTCCGGAGTGATCACCACGAGACGGGCACCACGTTCGATCGATTCGAGCTTCCAGTGCGCTTCCGGCATCTTATTTTCCACGAAGTTCTTGCCCCAGCTCGTGTTCATCTTGGAAAACCGCATGTCGCTCAAATCGGTATCGCAGTTTTGTGTGCCGTTCCACCAGGGCTGCGAGGGATCCTGGTCGCCGTGCCAGGTGTAATTGTTCCAGTAGCGCCCCCCTTGCGCCTGATCCGGATTGACCTTGCGGATCCAGGTGTCCAGCAACGGCAGGACGCTATTGTTGAAACGGGTATTGGAGTGTTTGCCAATGAATCCGAGAATGGGCATACCGGCGCGATGCTTGAAACAGCGCACGCCCGCGCCCTTCATCATCTCAATCATCTCCGGGGCATAGCCTTGCTCCCGCAGCCGTCGCGCGCCGGCTTCCCCGCTGTACCGCGTGCCGATGACGATCATCGCCTTCGCCGCATAGGTAAACGCCGTATCCCACGAGACCCGAAGCATATCGTCTAAGAAGCGACTGTCGAACTTGTACTTGCGCTTGGTTTCCGGCGTCAGCTCCGGGGAGCCGTCATCCATCCACTGCTTCCACCCCTTGCGCATCAAGGGCCCCTTCAAGCGATACGGCCCATAGACACGGCGATGGAAGGTAAACCCTTTCAAGCACATCCGGGGATTATGGGCGAACGTCCCCCGATTGCCGTACAGGTCCTCATACGTTTGGTGGTCATAGTTCTGCTCCACCCGCATGACCACGCCGTTGCGCACAAAGGCCCGGATGCGGCACGCATGTGTGTCGTTGGGAGAGCAGACCCACGTAAAGGACGAATCGTAGCGGTATTGATCGTGATAGACCCGTTCCCACGAGCGATCCGGATAATCCCCCAAGGGATTGCCGACCTCGATCACCGGCTGCAGGGCCGTCAAGGCCAACACCTGATCCGCCACCGCCGCGGCCGCCACCGTGCCCGCAGAGGCTTTCAAAAATTGCCGACGTGACAAGAACATTGTGGATACCTCCTCAACGTTAATGAGCTTGAATGAGCCCGATTCCCTTGTTCATTTCCACATTTGCCGGATACGGACCAGCAATGGTTGTTTCCACTAGAAAAAACATGCCTCACCCACGACGGTAACGAACTGTCCGCAATATTCAAGCCATGTTTGCTATTGGGAACATTACTTCGCTCATTATTCTCATAAATAAATGAAAAACAATCTGTTTCACCATAATTATGCTCTTGATGTTTTAGAACGATCACTCATAGTGTTTATGAGTAGCATGGGTAACATTTCTCATATGAGAGACGCATAACATACGTAACACGCGCTTAATACGTATGGTGTTTATCTGGATATCCTTTGCCATGGTGATATACGTTACGAATATGTAACGTTACAGAACATGGTAACTCATCTTTTTGTTTGAATCACACCGGAGTCCTAGCTTGACAGTATCCTGAGAGGTCAGTACACTCCGCACCTCAAACCTCGCGAGCGGGAATAGCTCAGTGGTAGAGCATCGCCTTGCCAAGGCGAGGGTCGAGGGTTCAAATCCCTTTTCCCGCTCCATCAAGGTTATCTTTCTTTCAGGCTGATTCACCGTAAATCTGCCTTCCTTCCCAAGCACATACTTACGATGTGTACGAAGGAGGACATGGCCCGATTGTGTTACGGTTTGTCGAGTGTCATTAAGTAGCGAAGATGATTTTCCGCGAGGGATAGTTCATCTCTGGTGGGAGAGATCTGGCCGAATCGCGTTCGGCAATAGAGCTCTGTAATGCACGCGACCGCAGAGCTGGCATCGCTCCATCGCTCCTGAGTGAGGCGGACGAACTCAAGGGGCGGCATCGCAGTGAGTTTAGAAATACCCCTACGAGCCAGATGGCTGATCATTCGTCCATAGAGCTGCGCGATGAGCTGCTCGTCCCGCGTCATCTGTTTGCAGGCCATCCTCTTGGCCCAGGGCCGCCTGATCCCTAGCCAGAGAAGAAGGGCGAGACCGATCAGTCCAAGGCCAAGCACCTCAGCTAAAGACCGTATCGTTCCTCTAGACGCGTATTCCATAATCCCACTAAATATGGCCATGAACGGGGTGAAGAGTGCGCTCATGGAATCGAGTGCCTTGTTTCGGGCCGACGTACCTCCCGCTTTCAATTCCCGCACAACGGCAAGCTGGTCCGCCGCACTGTACTGCACAAAAAATCGGCTCCACTGGAGCCTAATGGTATCCATCATTCGTCCCAATGCATGCCATGCCGGAGATCCGCTGCCGACACTTTCGATCGAAGGGGGAGTTGGATCCATCTTGATCCACCCGGAATTCGGTAGGTGCATCTCTACCCATGCATGGGCGTCTTGCTGTCTGACCAAGTAGTAGTTGCCGTATTCGTTCCACTCGGTGGCGAGAAACCCCGTGACGAGGCGCGCCGGGATTCCGATCGTCCGAAGCATTATCACCATGGCAGTCGCATAATGTTCGCAATACCCGGTTTTGCGGATGAAGAGAAACTCTTCAAGCGGCTGGTCCTGTTCTGCAAGAGGCGCATCAAGGCTGTATCGATAGTTGTGTGTCAGATATGTTTGAATGGCATTGGCTTTCTCATACGTCGTACGATGTGTGTGAGTGATTTCCCTGGCCAGGACAGCAATCCGCTCGGATTGATCAGGGATCTGCAAGAAATGTCGGGTAAATGATTCAGGATAGAGGCTGGGTTCCGAACCGAAATCCACCGGTAGTATTGGATTAGATCTGGAAAGGACGGAATATTCGATCCGCGATGAACTGGGGAACGGTAAATAGACCGAACCGGTGAGATCTGACTGGATGTTCGGGAACTTTCCACTGACTCTTTCGATAAAGGGAGCAGCAAAGAGAACCGGGGTGTCGAGCGGTTCCAAAAGGATGTTCTGCCGGACGGTTTCGCCAAGGAGAGGTTGAGCATGAGATCGATTACCGCGCAGGACATACGTCCCGGTCGCGTCTTCGCTTATCGCCCGCCGGTAGTTCAGCCGATTCGTCCAGGACTTGCCGTCGTATTGATCGAATGCAACACCTCGTAGGTAAAATCGGCTCGCTTCGTGCGAGGAGCTAACGGGCAACTCAACCCGCATCACGACACTGGGATCTCGCTTGATAGGCCCGATCGCTCCTAAGTTCACTGTTTCGGAGAATCCAGACGTACGAATGTTCTCACCAAAGCCTTTTTGATAAAACCCTGCACCGACCCGTGGAATCGTAAAGAAGATCACCAACGTCAGGCCAAAGGTTGCGAGTGCAAGCCCGTTTGCAAGCCAAAAGAGCTGTGGTGTTACGTGGCTGGCCGATGCGGAAAGTTGTGGTCGCCTCGTGACCGACATCGAGAGCATCCCGGTTTCCTCGGGATGTTTGGTCAGCTGAAACAGGAGCAGCGTCCACACACCGGCCAAAAGATAGAGCAAGAAAATGGGGAGGTACCACAGATCCGTCGTGAGAGACCCGGAAGCCAGGATTGCCACGAGGCTGATGGCGTAGAGATGCAGATAATCACGACGCAGCTTGAGGTTGAACAGCTTGATGATCATGAGGATCATGAGGAAGTGAACCCCTGCCGGAAGAAGGTCACCCGAGACCCACAACATATCCACCCAGAATCCAAGAAAGCCGACGATCACGAGAAGATTCCATCCGCTGGTTGAAATTGGCGTAACCGTGGCAAGTCGCTCCACAGTCTTGCCTCCTCTGTTTCCTACGAGAGCAGCGATCAGCGCAGCTCCCGTCAGCGCGGCCAGCCATTCCGGCAAACCGGCTCCAAGCGTCAGGCCGATGAAGGAGGTGGCCGCCAGCCAAATCGACGCGAACCGGAGGGCCTGATCAAACGGCATGTGATGCTCCAGTGACAACGTCTCCGTTAATCAGAATGGTGGGATGTTGGGGCTTGATATCCCCCGGTCCCAGCCATGACTGCACGACAATCATCATCCCCCCTTCGACCTCTAAAGAGTCTCCGGGCACTTCTCCCGGCAGGACGGACTCTGCTAGGGGCGAGCGCCGTTCGCAGAGGGCGAGCATTCGAAAAAGTTCCAAGAGATGGAGGTCGCCTTGACCGAATGACGAGTGAGACGACCCCACCAATAATTGTAAGATATACCCGCGGTGCGCCAAATGCTGAACGATGGAGGCCGTGAGGGAGACCGCCTGTTCAAACAGGGCATCGTGGCTCACTGGAGCGACCGTTGGTAAATACACGATGGCTCGGCGTTGATCTTCGGCCTCGGTTTCTCGAACCGTCAATTGGGTCGTTCGCGCCGTCGTCGGCCAGTGAATCTTTCGCGAGTCATCCCCCGCTTGATACAGGCGCAGATTGTACAAATCGTTGCCATGCCCCCGTCGATCGACGCTCTGTTCCGGTCCTGTGGTGAGAAGACCCCGTACTAGACGCTCGTCGATCGGCTTGATCTCGGGGCAGACAATGACTGTTTCTTCGAACGGGTAAAAGGTTTGTTTCTTGAAGAGCCCGAACGGAAAATCCGTCCCAACGCAGATACCGTCCAATTGCAGCCGGCCACGCCGCGTGGCGACGAGAGAATATGGCACCATCCGGCTGCTGCCTGGAAGGAGTTGGGGAATTTCTAAACCTCGATCCGGCTCACGGCCGTCGCTCATATCGAACAGCTTCAATGAAAAGCTCGGGAGCCGTGACTTCCGATTCGCCACGACCAGCATGGCGACGGTCGGTTCATTTACAATGAGATGATCGGGAAGATGCCGATGGAATTCCAACCGTCGCAGGCAGTATTCCGCCACAATTCCCGAAGTCAAAATCAGGCTCAACATCATCGCGAGCAAAAGATAGAAGAGATTGTTGCCGGTATTGACGGCTGCGATGCCGATCGCCAATGTAAAGAACAGGAATTGAACGCCCTCTGAGGTCACGCTCGTCGACCGATGGCGAAACAATCGCCGAATGAAGGAAGGAGATTGACGCCGCATGTACGACCAGCTCCGCGCCGGGACACAGACTTCAGGGATGACCTAGACTGGGACGGGAATCGAGTCGACCAAATCCTGGATGATCCGCTCGGCTTGCTCAAAGCTCCGCTGACGCAGCCCTTGCGCGCGGGCCACCATGATGCGGTGAGAGAGCACGATGGGGGCTAATTCCTTAATATCGTCCGGCAGACAATAGGTCCGGCCGCGGACGAGCGACAACGCTTTGGCAGCCCGACTCAACGCCAACGCTCCTCTGGTACTCACTCCCAATGACAGTAGGTCCGACTGCCTGGTGCTTTGAACAATGGACAAGAGATAGTCCGTAATACTTTCCTCCATGAGAACATGGTCGACTTGTTCTTGGAGCAGAAGGACATCATGAGCCGTCAGCAACGGTTGGAGTTCTTCGGCTGGGTGGAGCGATTGCGGTCGGTCGAGAACCCTTTTTTCTTCTTCCGGCGAGGGATAGCCGATGCGAAGCCGCATCAAGAATCGATCCAGCTGCGACTCTGGAAGGGGAAACGTACCGTGATATTCGGCTGGATTCTGCGTCGCAATGACCATGAATGGCTGATTTAGAGGATAGGTCTTATTGTCGAACGAAATCTGTGCTTCGCTCATCGCTTCCAATAGACTACTTTGTGTCTTCGGTGTCGTCCGATTGATTTCATCCGCGAGCACGATGTTGGCGAAAATCGGACCCGGCATGAATTCAAAAGCCTGTTTCTGTCGATTGAATATCGAGACTCCCACGATATCGGACGGCAACAGATCGCTCGTGAACTGAATGCGCTTGAAGGAGCAATCGAGCGATCGCGCGAGGCTATGCGCAAGCGTCGTTTTTCCGACTCCCGGTACGTCTTCGAGGAGAAGATGTCCGCGCGCCAAGAGTGCGACCAGGCTCATTTCGATCACATGCGGTTTGCCCTTGATCACGCGCGCAATATTCTCCTGGATGGCTCGAATGATGTCCATTGGATTCATGATGGGGACTACGGTGTGTGATGCCGCTGCAGAATGCCCTAGTGATCCGACACGGTTGAAGTCTAACAAAGGGTCTGGAAACGGTCAATTATTCAAACGTTTTGCGGCTCTACGACCTGGCATTACGCCACGGAGCTGAGGACCAGCTCATGCGGGAACCAGTGTGAGGAACCATGGGGGAACTTCTTCGGTCATGGAAGCGAACTTCCGTGCGGTACTGCTCGCCGGAGTGTCCGGGAAGGTGGCGCCTCTGCTGATGCGGATATACCGAAAATGACCGCTACCGTTGTCCATGAAAGCGGATGAGTCCGACGGAAGATAGTGACGCCGGAGGGATGCCACCTCAGCCAAATCAATTGATTCGCCGATCGGCAGACCGGCAAGAATATGATAGACCTCGCCGAAGACCTTGGGCAGAGTGACGGAGTCAAAGAGTTGGTCTGGTGGTCGATAGCGCGAGTCCTCCAGCAACTGCGCCAGGAGTTCCCAAAACACCTGCGCATCCACCGATCCCAGCACACACAAGAATCCCCGACGGGCGAGCAGATTCAAGAGGGCAAGGGGTCCGGAGATCTCAAACTTCCACGGTGGGAAGAGGAGGGCGCGGCCGGCATGCCGGACTTCGAGCGCGTGCTCTTTGCCAAAACGTGTCTGGCTAAATGTGCCTTTGGTACGCTCAAGCTCGCTGCGAATGAGCGTCTCAGAGAGCCTGGTGGGCTCGTAGGCGAAGGTCGGTGTGGCTGGTGCCCAACACGTAGCGATGGTATATCGTGGAGCCAACAACTCCTGCTGATCCAGATCTCCCAGATCAAACATGTCTTGATTGCCGAAGAAAGAGAAGGATAGCCCCTCCTTCCGCTGCAACTTCTGCAGTCTTTCCGTATTCGCATGAAGCGGACCGCCCAGTTGAGAACGGGGATCGAGTCGGTCCAGGCAGTGGACGATGAAGGGTCTCTGTTGTCGCTTGGGCTCAGAGCCGTAGAGATCGACTACCTCCTCGGCGAAGGAGAGATCGCCGGTCCCGATGTCCAACACAGATGCCACGTCTGCACGACGAAGGAGGTCGAAAGGATTTTTCAAATGGCGCGCGGCTTCTTCGACTTCATCACTCAACGGATGAATCACAGGCCACTTCGCGGCAGCTGTTGGCACCAACCCAAAAAAGACGGCAAGCGCACGCAGGGCTTTGGCAGGAGGAAGGCCCGTAACGGACTTGAGGCTGTCTCCATCGAGATCCAAAACGCGCCGCGGCGTGTGCCGTTCGAAGAGGCGCAACAAGGTTGCTTTCACTGAAGCCGGAAGATCGTTGCTCTGAACGGCGTCACACAGTCGCGCGATGGTGGACGGAAAGGTGGCACCTTCCAGCAACTTTTTTGATGCCTCCCATTGCCGGGGAAACTGGCGCGCACGAACACTGACGACGCGGCGGAATTCAGCGAGTGGGTCGGGACTCATGGAAGGCTGATCGGCTGTGTGCGTGAGGGTAGCAATAGGACTTTAACGATCAGGAGCATAGTCATCTTCAAACTTCGGCGTCAAGTCGGCTTGTTCATGCTCATTCTGTGTGGTAGGAGTGGTTTCATGAGAGCGCGATTCTTGTGCATCGATTCTCTGGGTTGGCGATCGACCGTGATGCTGAGCCTGCTTGTAAGCCTGCTGGCATTTCCGATCGGCTGTGCGGCTGAGCGTGACGGCAGCCTGCGTCACGTCCTCGATGAGGGGTGGCAGCCCTGGCAGATTCTTGAAACTCAAACCGGGCGTGTGATTCCATTTTCAGAATTCATGACGTACTTGGAACGGTACGACATTGTCTATCTGGGAGAGGAACATCACAATCCATACCATATCCAAGCCGCCTTGAAAGTGCTGGATCAATTGGTAGCCGATGGCATTGAACCCACCATTGGAATGGAGATGTTCGGCTGGGACGGCCAATCGGCACTCGACAGCTACGTCGCGACACCTCAGCCGGCCACGAACGAGTTTTTGGAACAGGTTCGCTGGAAAGAAAATTGGGGTGGAGCGTTTGAAGACTACGCGCCATTGGTGACGTTCGCTCAAGATCGGCACTTGTCCGTCCGGGCGATGAACCCACCCAAACCCTTGATTCGTCGCGTCGTTAAACTGGGGCTTGACCAGGCCAGGCAAGAGCCTGAATGGGAGCCATGGGGAATTCTACAGGAGGATATCGTCGATGATCCAGCGTACCGCGAGAGGATTGTCGATCAGTTGAGACGGTGCCACGGAGGAAGCGACGAGCACTTCCGAACGATGTATGAGGCGTCGATGGTCCGGGATGAGGGCATGGCGAGAACGCTGGCCATCAGGCAAAAAGAATTTCGCCGAGAGAACGGTGGCCCCCGTCGTATGATCGTGAGTTATACCGGAGGGGGCCATGTTCAATATAACCTCCCGGTGCCGAAGCGGGTCGCCAGGCGCCTGGGAGAGGATATTGAACAGACCACGATTTACATGACGTCGTTTGAGCCCGGAAAACAGCCGATGTCCAAGCTCTCATGCAGGAACCCATTGCGGACTATATTTGGCTGACCCCCATGGGCAAATCGAGGTCGGCCAAACCTTGCCGGTAGGACAATTTCTGGGCTTAGCTCTTCAGACAGCCAGTATAGAGCGAGGACGGCACAAAATCCTTCAGTGCTTGACAGGATTTAACTCGCTCGTCACACTGAGGCCATCATGCGCGATGGTTGCGCATGAGCCCGGCTCGTTTAGATGCGAAACAAAATTCCCTGTAGTGCCGAGCGACTTGGATTGTTGACGTCCTCAAATGATCCAGGCCGTCTCGGATGCCTCGACCTTTCAAATCGCCCATCAGTACTTGACCGCAAATCGCGTCCGTATCGTCGAGGCCGACGACTCCCAGATCACGTCGACCGTCATCGGCAATTCCGGTCTGTACGAGCAGAACATCCGACTGAAAGACGGCCACCTCGTCTCGAAATGTTCCTGCACGCTTCCCGAAGAACCCATGTGCCGTCATTGCATCGCGGTGCTGCTGGAGTATCAGCGATGGGCCCAGCCTCGGCAATCACGAAAACCAAGCCTTGCGAATGAATCGATAACGGCACAGTCGCTCGGCCCCTCGGACAATGGGAAAAGGGCCACCTTGCCATCGTGCACGTCCGACGTCAAACTGAGTGAGGTCATGGTCTTTTTGGAATGGCTACAACCTGCGACGAAAGCTCTTGAAAGGCAAGAACCGCTTCCCGATCCTCCCGCACTCGGTCCCGGAGCGGCCTCGATGTGGATTCAAGCGATTAGAAATCTGGAGGATCGTCGCAGGGAAAGTGAAGAGGTCATGACGAGTCTCGAATCTCAGTTGAAAGACCGTGAGTCCGACGTTGGGCATCTCGCGCAACAACTCCAGACCTCTCTGCGAGAGAGCAATGTCGCGAAGGCCACAAGCCAGGAACTTCAACGCAAAGTGACCTCCTACAAGGAAGTGCTGACCAGAGTCAGCGAGTTGACTGCCGAAGTCATACGGCATGCCGGGCAAATGCGGGCTGTTACGGGTGATCTGCTCCAGAACGGCTCTCAGCTCGATAAGCTCGTCAGTTCGTTTAAGGATGTGGCTGAGGCACTCCAGTCAGCCGTCGCGCTGCCTCCCCACGAATAGCGACTGACCCGTCCCTATACCAATTCTCCCAGAACTTGTTCCTCTTGCACCTTCCAGCCAAGGTCCAGTAAAATGCGCCTTACTTTTCGTGTGCGGATTTGGAAGGGAGCAGAGATGAAACGGCTACTTTCACGAACAGGTTTGTTAACGGGAATCTTGCTGATCCAAGTTTTACCGGCGTTGGCGAACGCCCCAGAGGGGGGAGGGCCTCCGGATTACAGCGGAATTACAGGTCTGTACTACACGCTGATCGGAGTGGTCCTCGCCTACGGCGTTTACGACACGTTTTTCAAGAAGTCGTAAGGGATAGCGCGTCGCTGACCCCTCTTCTGTTGGCTTGTCTTACACGGTGCGGGTTCTGATCGAGAAGTCTCGCCTTCAACTCTGCTTGTCAGCAGCTGAAGGGTGGAGCTGATCATTCAATACCGGTTTGAGAACTTTGAGTACTTGCTCCACGATAATCTCATAACCTTCCTTAGTGGGATGAATGCCGTCAGCCTGATTCAACGAGGATGAACCACCTACCCCTTCGAGAAAGAAGGGGATCAAGGCAAGGCGGTATTCTTTGGCCAGGAGCTGGTACATGGCTTCAAAGTTTGCCGTGTAATCCTGTCCATAATTCGGCGGCAGCTTCATCCCCGCCAAAACAACCGTCGTACCGGCCTCCTGTAATTGTCGGATGATCTGACGAAGATTGCTTTTTGTTTGATCGACCGGGAGCCCTCGAAGTCCATCATTCGCGCCCAATTCGAGAATCACCAGCTCAGGCTTGTTGTTTAAGATCCAGGCTACTCGTCGAAGCCCACCGGCTGTCGTGTCGCCGCTCACACCGGCGTTGATCATCCGATAGTGGTAGCCGAGGCTGTCCAGTCGGCGTTGAAGTTGAGCCGGGTAGGATTCATCGGACTGCACCCCAAGTCCCGCAGTGAGACTGTCACCAAATGCCACGATGCGTGGTCTATTGTCCGATGCTGAAGAAGAGATCGCTCCCGACGTGAGCGGCCAAAGAAGCATCAAGAAGGCCGACACAAGTATGTCATGAAATCGTTTCATCGGTAATGTGGAACAATGCTCAATCATATACTCTGTACAGTATAATAACACTCCTGGTCCTGTTATCTCGAAAGGCAAATGAGGTTTTTGATGATCACCGTGAAAGATGTTTCGATGGTCTTGGCAGCGGCAAGTCGTGCCGTCACGATCCTTGACCGCATCACTTTTGACATCCCCGCGAAGCAGACTGTGGCCATTGTGGGACCATCAGGAAGTGGAAAGTCGACGCTGCTTGGTTTGATGGCCGGACTCGATCGGCCGACTGCTGGGTCAATTCTGCTGGATGCGACGGACATCACGATCATGGGTGAGAGTCAGATGGCCCGCTTCCGGCGCGAAAAGGTTGGGTATATCTTCCAATCGTTTCATCTTATCCCGACCCTTACGGCAATCGAGAACGTCGCCGTTCCACTGGAACTCAGCGGAGCGACTCGGGCCGGTGATCGGGCAGCGGAACTGCTTGCCGCGGTCGGACTGTCCGACCGTATAGGGCACTATCCGGTTCAGTTATCCGGGGGAGAACAACAACGAGTCGCGGTGGCCCGGGCTTTTGCCTGTCGACCGCCTATCTTATTGGCGGATGAGCCGACGGGGAACCTCGACAGTTCTACCGGATCCCACGTCATCGAGTTGCTGCTCTCGCTCCATCGCGATTATGGGACCACCCTCGTGCTGGTGACACATGACGCGACACTGGCCTCATCGATGCAGCGTGTCCTGTCGCTCCGGGACGGACACCTGGAGTCCGATAGCATGTTTGCATCTCCGAACCTTCTCAACCACTTCTCGGACGCCTCACCTGGTGCGGAACGAGCACTCTCTCGCAATCCGTTATCCTTCGATTCCTTTCCTCCATTCGGATCATGATTTCCTTCATGTTCAACATGGCGTGGCGAGAGACACGCGCGGCATGGCGACACTTTCTCTATTTCTTGGTCTGCATAGCGATCGGCGTTCGGGGCATTGACCGGGATCTCTCTTTTCGGAGCGCAGGTAGAACGAGCCGTGACCAAAGAAGCGCGGAGCCTTCTTGGAGGTGACCTTGAAATCCGACTCTCTCGCCTGATGAGCCCCAAAGGCCAGGAAGTTCTGGACTCATTGAGCGATCGTGGAATCGCTCTCACCCACGTCAGTGAGCTCGTCGCGATGGCCGCGAGAGCCGGATCGTCCGGGAGTGGGCAGTCGACTCAAATCATCGAGCTCAAAGCCGTCGAGTCTCAGTATCCGCTGTATGGCACCCTCCGACTGGAAGCACAGGGCGACCTCGTGGGCCTTCTTGGCCGGCAGACTCGCCGGTGTCCAGACCATACCTGTTTTGGAGTAGTGGTGCAGGAGTCTCTCCTGATTCGGATGGGACTCACGGTGGGAGATCCACTCAGGATCGGACAAGGTCTGTTCATCATCACCGGCGTCGTCAGGACGGAACCGGATCGCATGGCAAACGCCTTCAGCCTCGGTCCTCGAGTCCTGATGTCACGAGAAGGACTTCTCGCAGCTGAACTGGTCAAGGTGGGCAGCAGGATTCGTGAACGATATCTGCTGAAAATCCCAAGTACGATGGCGCCTGAACCGTTGCTCTACGAGTTGAGGGGACGACTTGCGCCGGACTCTGCCCGCGTGTCGAGTTACCGAGATGCACAACCACAATTGAAGCAGTCTCTGGAACAGCTGACCCGTTATTTAGGATTGATCGGATTGACGGCACTGTTTGTAGGAGGCCTTGGAGTTGCTACATCGGTTCATGCCTTTGTGCGGGAAAAATTGAATACGATCGCCATTTTGAAGACGATAGGAGCAGAACTCCCCCACGATCATCCGAACCTATGGATTACAGGCGATGATTCTTGGGCTGGTCGGAAGTTTGGTCGGCCTGATGCTTGGTGTGCTGCTCCACCAAGGACTTCCGTGGACGATTGCGGCCTTGACGGCATCGGATCTTTTGGACCAATTGGGATTCGCGACGAATGGGATGGAGCTTGCCCTCGCTCCTCTTGTAAAGGGGGTGGCACTGGGCATGCTGTCCACGCTGCTCTTTGCACTGTGGCCGCTGTTGACGATCCGTGATGTCAAACCTGCTTGGATCTTCCGCCGTGAGATTACTCCACTGACCTCAACGACAAACCATCCAACGGCAACATGGTGGGCGGCTTGGCGCAAGCTCGACAGGGTAAAGATCTTGGTGTCGGTCGGGATCGGCTTGGGATTGGCGCTCCTGTCGGTATGGCAAGCTGCGTCTTGGAAAGTCGGACTGCTTTTCGTCCTCGCCTTCGCGGCTGCGGTCCTGCTGTTGGGTGCGTCGGCACGTGGGGTGCTCAT
The DNA here is from genome assembly GCA_963849655.1 of uncultured Nitrospiraceae bacterium. Taxonomy (GTDB): domain Bacteria; phylum Nitrospirota; class Nitrospiria; order Nitrospirales; family Nitrospiraceae; genus Nitrospira_D. The sequence continues at coordinate 23,196 of CAWKJK010000069.1, read as the reverse complement.
GGTCCTGAAGAAATGGCCACGCCCTGGGCCTCTCGTCTTTCGTCAAGCGCTGGGCAATGTCATACGCCCAGGTAGCCAGGCGGTGAGCATCACGATTGCGATCGGCATCGCCGTCATGGTGGTGACGACGGTGTCGCTCGTCGAGCGCTCGCTCCTCACACAAGTAGGCAACAATCGGCCGACCGACGCCCCGACATTTTTCTTCATCGATATCCAACCTGATCAGGCAGACGGGATGGCTGCTCTCCTACGCCGACAGTCCAGTGATCCACACCCTCAGCTGATACCGCTGGTGCGATCCCGGCTATCAGCCGTCAAGGACGAATCCGTGAAGTTTGAGGCAACGTCCGAGGAGGAAGAGCAGAAAGAGAAAACAGCCCAGAAGGAAGAACGGAGGAAGAAGTGGTACCTGACACGTGAATACGTCCTGACGTTCATCCAGGACCTTCCCAAAGACAACAAGGTCGTGCAAGGCGAGTGGTGGAAACCGGGACAGGTTTTTGCCAAACCGCTGATTTCGATCGAGGAGGAGGCGGCGAAGCAACTTGGTCTCACAGTCGGAGACACCGTCGAGTTCGACATCCAAGGGGTACCCATTACCGGAGAGATCAGCAACATTCGGCAGGTTGAATGGGGAAACTTTTCCACCAACTTTTACATGATTTTTTCGCCGGGCGCCCTTGATGGGGCCCCACATACCTTTGTGGCTACCGTTCACGTTTCGCCGTCCGAAGAAGTGGCGTTACAGCAAGCGGTCGTCGCATCCTTTCCCAATGTGACGGCCATCAACATGAGCGACGTCCTCAACGGTTTTGCGCGGGTGCTCGATCGGCTGTCTCTCGCCATCCGCGCCGTGGCGCTGTTCTGTGTCCTGTCCGGAGGTCTAGTGATGGCAGCGGCCCTGGCGGCGACGCGCTATCGTCGGTTGTACGAATCAGTTATTCTGAAAGCCCTGGGAGCGACTCGCAGCGTGATCGTGCGTTCGTTTGCGGTCGAGTACGCGCTCCTGGGAACGCTGGGCGGGCTGCTGGGATGCGCATTGGCCAGTGCACTGTCCTGGGCCGTTCTATCGACGGTGTTTGACCTCTCCTGGAGCCTTCAACCAGCCGTGCTGGCCATGGGCTTTACAGCGACGATCACTCTCACCATGCTGGTCGGGTTTCTCAGCACCTATCGGTTACTCGGTCAACCGCCGTTGGCGGTGCTACGCCACGAATAGCTGTACATTCTCGCGAGAAGCTAAATAGTCACTACTAGCGGCTTGATGGCAAGAGCTCAGACAACCACACATCCACGATGCGTCGAATGCGCCGTTCATCGCTTCGGCGGAGTTGCGTGAAACGCAGGCCGATCGCGCCATCGGTTGACGACCGCACCACTGCCTCCTCAATGGTAATCGGGAAGGAACCGTCGGAATACTGGAATTCCATTTCGAGTCGCGTGCCGACGGCGACCGGAATAGACGAGCGAATCCTGCAACCTCGTATCGAGAGATTCACGATCACGCCTTCTTGTCCCATCTCATCCGGGTATTTGGACCGACGCGGCTTGAACCAGGCCGGGAAGGAGACCTCGACGCGCTCGAAGCTGCGACGAGGATTGGGCGTGCGGCGTCCGAGGAATGTGCGAAAGCGATCGGCGCAGAGCTGGCACCGAAACGGATAAATCGTCAGCCCGCTCAGGAGAACGTCAGAAAGAGATTTTCTGTGGGCGAGCCGGATTTTACTCCCCCCGCAAGTGGGACAGTGGAGATCGGACATCGGACTTTCCAAATAGAGTGTCTTGTGATTGTAGCGAGATGCAGTGGCTGCGACAACCGAGTGGATATGCGTAGAGAACTAATACGTACGTACGAAGGGCGGACCCAAGCTCTTTCTTTTTGAATCCTACCTTGAGAATCCACGAATCAGCTGAGAAAGAGGTGCCCTGGATTTCATGCCTGTAAGAGGGCAGCTTCCAGCGTGTGGCCTTCCCTTTCACGAAATGCCACAGCAATGCGCAGCTGTTCCAAGTACTGGTCCAGTGTTTTCCCACCTAGGTCGATCTTACGTGACGTAAAGAACGCGCGCACGTCTCGTTCGACCTCCGGAGTCGCCAAGCCGACGATGCCTCCGCACATCCGCCTGAGACCTTGTTTCGGGAACAGCCGATCCATGTGATCCCAGTTGGCTTTCACAAAATCCCAGGTGATCTCACGACCATACACGCTCATCAACAACGCCCCGACGATGAAGGGAGCATCCTGCGTGCGGATCTCACCATCATGGTGCGGGCCAGCGTGCGCGCAAGTAATTCCTTGTGCCGAAATGATGCCAAGGAAAACAGGTACCGTCGTTCTTCCTGGTGAGTAAGAGGCCATTCGATAGAGTTCTAAGAATTCATCGTAACGCGCCTCCTCTCCCGTATGAGCCAGAATGGCCACGAGAGCGGGCACGACATTCGAGTCGGCGGCAGCCGGGTCTTTGCGGTAGCGCTGATACCGTTCCGTCGCTTCGTCTTGTGTCGCAGCATCGTTGCCAAGCCTCCCAAGGGCGCCAAGTAAGTCGCCGCGCAATTGACGAATGAGATCCGATTCTCCTGGCCTTGTATCCCATCCCAATTCATCGATCGCCGGCTTGACGCAGGCACACACAAAGGTTTCGAGCGCTCCCCGATCTTCCGGAGAGATGATCCTGTTCAAGAAGGAGAACGAATCCAGCAACACGGCCCAGACGTTCTTGTCCCGCTCATTCTTGAAATGGGTGGTGAGTCGGAAATACTCCGCAAGTGCCGTGAGTCCGGCCACCGTGGTGGCCCACGCATCACTGACAAGGGCAAACCGTTCGATGGCCTCCAAGACGGTCAAGACCCTGATCGAGTAGTTGCTCTAGGAGCGGAGCCTGATGGCGGACGCGATAAAACCCATGCCCTCCTTCGTTGACAAAGACGGAGGTGACACCAGCCGGTATTCCGACAGTCGTCTCCCGTTCTGTCAACAGCAGCCGACGATGTTCCGTACGATCTCCGATGACCAGCCGAATCTGGACGGGGATCTGCCACAGCTGCTCGGCAGTCGACGCCTGTGCGATATAGGTGAATCGTTGTTGTGAGAGCTGCAATTCGTTGCCACGCACTTCCGTCGTCACCACAGGAAAGCCGGGTTGGAAGATCCAGCCGTCCATGAGCTCAGGCACCGGCTGTTTCGGCGACCTTCCCAGCGAAACCCAGAGATCGTTCGTGTCTGCGTTCCCATAGGCATGCGTGCGCAAGTAGTCGCGGACCCCGTCGCGAAAGACTGTCGGGCCGATGTGCTGTTCCAACATCCGGAGTACCGATGCGCCTTTTTCATAGGTCAGGACGTCGAACATCGCGTCGGCGTCCTTGGGAGCCTGCACCGGATATTCGATCGGTCTGGTGCTATGCAGTCCGTCGACTGAAAACGCGGCGGCGCGCGAGACGCCGAAACTGTCCCATCGTTTCCATTCCGGTTTCCAGGCGTCGACGGCCAGCATTTCCATGAAGGTGGCGAAGGCTTCGTTCAGCCAGAGCCCGTTCCACCAGAGACATGGTCACTAAATCGCCGAACCACATATGCGCGTTTTCATGCGCGACCACATCGGCCACGCGTTCGAGTTCACCATGCGTTGCCCGCCTGCCGATCGACCAGTAAGGCTGTTTCACGGAAGGTAATGCGCCCAGGTTTTCCATGGCCCCGGAGGCAAAGTCAGGAATGGCAGCAGGTCCAGCTTGTCACCGGGATAGGGAATTCCATAGTAGCTCCTCAAAAAATGAGAGTGACGCCGCCGCAATGTCTTGACCAAATTCCGTCGAGTGTTGTCTTCCCGGGACCGGTCCACAGGCGAAGCGGGGTCTTGCCGATCATCACCGGTTCGGTCGGCTCGATCCGGCCGACGATGAATGCGACCAGGTAGGTGGACATCTTGATCGTATCGGCGAAGCGGACCACTTTCTTCCCACCAGCCAGCGTTTCGGATGCGACCGACGCTGTTGGAGACTCGCGGTGAGCATGGGATCGATGACCAGTGTGGTGGCAAAGACGGCTTTAAAATCCGGTTCGTCCCAGCAGGGGAAGGCCCGACGGGCATCGGTGGCTTCGAACTGTGTGGCGGCCATTTGCGGCGTCCCGCAGCTCGTCTTTGTAGGTACTCCGATAGAAGCCGCGGAGCTTGTCGTTGAGCGTCGCCACGGAATGTAAGCATGCAGCTTCCAGGTGCCGGGCTGGAGAGGCCTGGAAAACGTGAAGGTGCCGCGTTGCGACGCTTGATCCAATTCATAGCGCGCCGCGGCTTGCCCTGATTCGCGGCTTCAGAATCTCCCTGCGACCGAGCCGAGACGATCGTCGAGTTCAATGGCGTTGAGAACGATGTCAGGCGTCTGATTGATGACTGTGAGCGTGATCGTCTCCTGTCCAGAAAACGTTGCGCCGGCAGGTCCGGCTCCAGCCGCAGGTCATAGCGAATCGGGACCACATGTCGCGGAAGCCGATAGGGATCGAGTGTGCTTGGAAAATCGTCCTGGTTCATGTCTTCACCTTTCGGTCTGATCGGTCGTTGTGTGCATGCTGCGGGGGTCGCATGAGGCACGAGCTGAAGAGCGAGCTATGTGGAAGGGTCAGAAGGAAGCGGGCATGCGTCGGCCGAAATCCAGCAGGATTTCTCGTCTGCTGATCGATGTCCTCATTCGCAGGGTACATGGAGGTCTGGACTCCGTTGCGGTGTACCGACGATGAGGACGTCTGTTCGTCCGACAAAGAGACCGGTCTCAACCACTCCGGGAATGAGGTTCAATGCAATCTCCAATTCTCGCGGTTGTCGATGCGTGGGATATGGACGTCCACAATCAGTGACCTGCTTCCGGTGGTAAACGGCGCTCCGTTCCGTTCCCTGAGCACCACACGGACTCTTCGTGAGTGACTTCAATTTCTCGCGCCGTACTTCCCCAGCCGAAGGGGATCACCTCGATGGGAAGCGGGAAGGATCCTCCGAGCACCGGGACTTGCTTGGTGTGGTCGACCATCACGATGAATTGTTTCGCCGATGGCCGCCACGATCTTTTCTTTCAGGAGCGCACCGCCACCACCCTTGATGAGATTGAAGTCGGGATCGACCTGATCGGCTCCGTCGATCGCGACGTCGATCTCCCATCGATTTTCGGCGTCGAGAGAGTGGAATGCCGGACTCTCTGGCAAGCGCTGGCGGTTTCTTGCGACGTGGGCACTCCGCGAAGTCTCATGCCGGCACGGACCCTTTCCCCGAGTGCGATAAGCATGTGCTTTGCCGTCGATCCTGTCCCTAGGCCGACGATCATCCCATCGCGAACGAATTCGACGGCTTTTAGCGCAGCGGCTCTTTTGAAGCTGTCGAGATCCTGGCGTCATGACGAGGAAGCGAAGAGAAAGGGCCGCCGCGACGGACGCGGCGCCGAGTAAGGGCCGTCTGCTGGTTCATCACCACTTTTACCGGCATCGGACTCATCAGGCGTTTGTATCGACCTTTATTGGTAAACGCTTTCATGAACGTGCCGTCTTGAAGTTTGGTCATCAGCTTCGGTGCGATGCCGCCGCCCACATACACCCCATTGAGTGAGAGCGCCTTCAAGGCGAGATTCCCTGCTTCTGCGCCATAAATCGACGCGAACAGATCCAACGCCTGCTTGGCAATCTCGGCTTGTCCCTTCAACCCGGCTTGGGCGATCTCTGCGGCTGGATCACCGGCTTTAATCTGTTCCGCGAGCCATGTCGGCTCATTCTTCTTGGTGTCGCGTAAGAACTCATAAATCGCATGCAGACCAGGGCCGGACAGAATTCGCTCATAACTCACGTGGAGGTACTGGCTGCGGAGATAGCGAAGCAGTTCGATTTCTTGATCATTGTTCGGCGCAAAATCCGCATGGCCTCCCTCCGACGGCATCGGCGGATATGTTTGCCGTCCCAGAAGAGGATACCTTCACCCAGTCCGGTGCCCGCGGCAATGAGCGCGAACGCCTGCCGTTTGTGCCGGTGGAGTTCCCGCATTGAGCACTTCAACCTCGTCCGGTCCGCAGCAAGCAGAAGTCCGTAGGCGATCGCTTCGAGATCATTGAGCAACTTCACTCGCGGAATATCGAACTGTTTGGCGATGGTCCCGCCGTCGATCACCCAGGGGAGGTTGGTCGTTTGACAACGATTGTCGATAACCGGTCCTGCGATGCCGAAGCAGGCCGCTGTCAGCTTCACCGGTTCAGCAGGTAGGATGACAAGTTTTTCGCTTTGGGTCTCCCCTTGAGTTTCTGGTGAAGCTACGAGGGATGACTCTTTCGGCGGGGCAAGGAACTCGACGAGAATGTCTTCGAGCGTTTTGTAATCACCACTCGGAAAACTCTCCAGACGCAATGGCTCCACTCGTTCGGTGGTCCACTCATAGAGCGCCAGATTCGTCTTTGTCCCACCGATGTCACCCGCGAGAATCATATCCCCTCTCAGTGTGATCGCTTCTTCGTCAGCTGTTGCGCAGCGGCTTGATCGAGCATCCACACGAGTCGACCCGATTCCGGTGATATCCTCGCTGCCGGCAATGAATGATCTGCTTCGGATTCAGCCTCGATGACCCGGCGGACCATCTCTGCTTTACCTGGGCCGGTGACAAGAAACAGTACCACAGCTGCTTGATTCAGCACACCTAGGGTCAACGTAAGGCGAGACCTGATGCCTGTGGGAGCGTGACCAACCGTGACAATCTTATTCTGTTCCTGCAGCGCAGCGGTTCCAGGAAAAAGCGATGCGGTATGGCCGTCTTCTCCAAGGCCGAGAAGCACAAGATCGATGCGAGGAACCTCTGGGCCAGGACATTGGGTAACTCTTCGAATCATTTCCTCATATTCCTGAGCCGCAGCCGTCGGGTCTTCGTATTCACCCTTCATCCGATAAATGTGCTCGGGTCGAATGTTCAATGGCTGAAACAGTTCCAGTTGAGCCATTCCAAAGTTGCTCTCGGGATGTTCAGGCGGCGCGCACCGTTCATCTCCAAATAGGAACAAGATTTTTGACCAATTGAAACGCGAGCTCCACTCAGGTTCGCGCAAGGTTCGATAGAGAGTCTTCGGAGTCGATCCTCCGGAGAGCGCCACTAGACACCGTCCGGTGGATTGAATCGCATGCTCGCTGACGGACAGGAGGAACGTTGTCGCAGCCGTCGCCCATTCCTGCACGTTACGCGAAATGTAGATTTCCGGGGTGACGGGCATATCAACGTCGGGAGCGCTTAGGACGCTTGTTCAATGTTACACGCCGATCACGAGATGGTGAACTCCCTCCCAACGCCGCTGTGATGGCATTCACCGTGACGGCTTGGTCGCGGCCTAATTGAACACGAACAGCATGGCGATCGTGTGCGTTGAGTGATTCCATGTCACCGGCTGCCTGGGCTTTTGCTAATGTTCCAAAGGAAAATGGCTTGCCGGGAATCGGTACGTCGGGCGTCATCCGGTCCACTAATTCAAGAAAGACGCCGGTATTGGGACCGCCCTTGTGGAGTTGACCGGTTGAATGGAGGTAGCGAGGCCCATACCCAAAGGTGGTCGCAACACGATGTCGTGCCATGAGGACCTTGCGGAAGCGGGTCACCGCTGTTTCAAACGAACGTGACGGAGTGGTGTAGGCCAGCACTGACGCGTATGTGCCGGGCTGAAGATGGCTCGACAGATCTTGCGCGGCATCTTTGGGTTGGCGGTTCGCTTGTTCCGGTAGTCGTCCTGTCGATTGGAAAGTTTCCAGGACTCGATTGGTGTTGTCCTTGCTCTCCTGGACATTCGGTTGGTCGAACGGATGAATGCCGAGTACGTGTCCGGCGATTGCTGTCGCAAACTCCCACCTGAAGAACTCAGCACCCACATCATAGCGATCACGGAGATCGAACTGGACGACCGGTTGTTTAGCCTTGAGGAGCGCTTGAACCGCTTGATCGAGCATATGGTTCTTGTCTCCTTTGAGTTTGAGATAAATGAAGAATCGGTCGGTTCCATAGACGCGTGGACTCAGAACCGGTTCCTGTGCGATGGGGATGAGGCCGGTTCCCTCCTTCCCCGTGCTCTCAGCAAGGAGCTGTTCTACCCAGAGGCCGAACGTGGAAAGGGATGGCGATGCAATGACCGTCACCTTATCGCGCCCAGTCTTGGCAAGACTGCCCATAGCTGCACCCAGATACGCACCGGGATTAACCTCGACGTCTTTCTGCTGACGGCATTGTTCTGCCATACCGGCTGCCCGGTCCAAGAGCCTGGCAATATCGACGCCAAGGAGCGCTGCAGGAACAAGCCCGAACAGAGAAAGCACGGAATATCGTCCGCCGATATCAGGTGGGTTCGTGAAGATCTCTCCAAATCCATAGTCCCGAGCCATCTTTTCTAAGCCGGTACCCGGGTCGGTGATCGCGACAAATTGCTTTCCTCCGTGATTCCCCTTCGCCCTCGACACCAGGTTCCAAAAGTGACTGAAGAGCGACATGACTTCGATCGTGCCCCCGGACTTGCTGGCCACGAGAAAGAGTGTCCGCGATGGAGAAATAGCTTTCGTAACCTGCCGAACCCAGCCAGGAATGGTCGAGTCAAGGACCCACAGACGCGGGAAGCCCTTCTGAAGTCCAAACAAAGTACGGAAGACCTCCGGTCCAAGACTACTGCCTCCCATTCCCAGTAGCACGACATCTTTGATCTTCATGTCCTTCGCCGCCGACACACACTGGTGCAGGTGATCGATCTGTTGTCGCATCTGGTCCTGTACCGTCAACCAGCCTAGACGGTCGGCGATTTCCTTTGGATCCGGCTTCCAGAGTCGATGATCCTTTGCCCATAACCGGTCAACGACCTGCGCGCTGAGCGCCTCGAAGGCCGGTTTCACTATGGATTGAAACGATGGTGGAAGCTTGCCATTCAACCGCATAGACACGGGCCTCCTTCTTCAACGGAATCTCAGTGGTAGAGTTGGTGGGAAACTCGTTCGTATCTTATTGAGCCGGTTTAGAAAAGGCAACAGACACTCTATGCTCTGCTTTCCTACTTATCGTTTGGGCGGCGAATGACCAACGCCATGCCGTCGACCAGAGACCATGCCAGGGATTGTGCATGATCGGCCGACAGGGTCAGACGGAGATGAGACGTGGGCTCAGACGAGCGATCCGTTAAGAACCTACTCGTCCAGTCTTTCACATTTCGCCACCCCACTTTTCCCAGTAGGACGGCGCTTTGAAGGAGACTGTTACCGGCAACCGATGGAACTACGGTGACGCTCAGGGAGGGTCTGAAAGACAACATATAGTCGGCCGGCATATCAGCGAGTGAAATCGGCTCCTGCTCTGCTCCTGCCCCCGGTTCAATCTTTCGTCTGACGACCGAAGGTCGTGTAACCAATCGGTGGATCCCTTTCAGGTCCTCCCGCGATCCGGCGGACCAGGCAATGATGGGAATCTGGTGGAGGTCGATTCCACGACTTTTAATGTGAATCGCATCCCGCCCAAATCAATAAAGAGATAGGTTTGGGGACGAGCAGCCAGCTTGAGTTCTTCTTCAAGGACGCGAGTTGCCTCTTTGAGTTCGTTGGGGTTGTTGAGATTCAGGTTGGGAAAGGCTTCGATATCCTTTCCCCAACTTGGTGTGGTAAAGGCAAGCAGGAGAAGAATGGCGCAGAGGTTCATAGGTAATATCTGCGCGCTCTTGAGGGATCAAAAGATCATGATCGGTGTCCCGAACTCGAGCGAGCTTGTAGACACCTTTAAGATCGCTGTCATTGAGCCGGATGCATCCATGCGTCACGTTTTTTCCCAACAAACGGGTATAGAGCGTCCCGATGGATGAAATAGCCTTTGCCGAATCCCAGCGCATATTCGCCGAGGACCCCCTGCTCTGCACGGTCGGCGGCATTTTGTGGCACCGCGAGTCTCTTCTTCGACGAACGCCCAATCGGGCTTGATCCACGTGGGATTGGTCAGTTTCGACTTGACGAGAAATTCTCCTCGTGGCGTATCGAAATCCACTGGCTGTGACCTTCGCCTGGCTTATCAGAATTGTTCCACTACCGGTCGAAGCGAGCGCATTGAGGACGACTCGCTCTTGGTGCTTCACATAGAGTCGGTTCCTGGCCGTATCGACCAAGATGTAAGGCTGGTTCGGGCATGAGTTGGGACAGCTGCCTGGAAAGCACCTTATACCGGGCTTGTAAGGTACGAAGACCGGCTTTTTCTTGGGCAGCGGGCTGGTGAACGACTTGGGAATCTTCGGAGGCCACGCGACTGGGGGTCGGGTCACTCACGACCAGTAGAGCACTCACAACCAATAGTAGGAGTAAAGTGATCGCTGCGGCTGCAAGATGGATTCGGCGCATCAGTTTATGCTCAGATTTTGTCTTCGCGCTGTGCGAGCTCCGATAAGGCCAGGGCCACCGCATTTTCTCTCGTCAAGGCACCGACGATCGTGACCGGTGTCCCGACGGAGACCCCCTCGTAGAGAACAGCCATATTCGGATTATCGAGCATGATGCACCCAAGGGTCTGAGCCAACAGTTCATTGTCGGCTCCATGGATCTCGATTTGGCCCCCAATGCCTTTGGCCGGGCCGATCCTTCCCGACCTTTTCGCAAGCTCGAATCGCCGACGATCCCGGACATTGGGATAATCCAGTGCCAGGGCTCGGTAGAATTGCGTCTGCCCTTGGCCGCGCTTGTCCGTCACGCGATACCGACCTTCCGGTGTCGCTCCGTCCCCCTGAAATTGTTTTTCCAGCATGCCATTGAACCCCAACCTGACGGGATATGATAGCACCTTCCGCCCGCTCTTGTAGAGAGTCAACTCTCGGTCGGCCTTGCTCACCACGATGGCCGTTGATTGATGGATTCTCGACCAATCTATAGTGTGCTTGGCCAGGGTCTGCCAATGGGCGATCCGGCTCTCGTCTGCATATCGCCCCAATTCTTGGCTGAGTAATGAAGCCTGGGCCTTGAGAGCGTGATCTGCTTTCTCTGCCGCTTGCAGGGCTCGTCGGAAGTCTTTTTGCTCGAAGAATGAACGAGCCTGTTTAACAAGGAGGTCCGTTTGAACGGCTTTTTCTCCTAGGAGGATACGTCCATCGATCGATTCGATCCTCGCGGCAATCGTATGAAGCTGTTCTTCCAAGCGAGCCACCTTGCCCTGTGCCGCGCGATGCTGCGAAGCTTGTCGCTCGTGCAGCTGGGAGACAGTACGTTCGCCCATGATGTACAGCCGCCGGAGCTCATTCTCAAGATCGTTCGATTCCCATGGCCATCTGATCAGGTCATCGTCCAATTGGACGCGCGCTTTCAGAGAGACCCATTGGTGAACGAACTGCCCATACTCCTCAGGCGCGGCTTCCGGAGCGCGTAATGCGATCAAATCTTGATCAATGGCCTCAAGGGCTACAAGGAGGTCCGGCGGAACAGCTGGAACGCAACCGCTCAAGCAGAGGACGCAGAGAATCGCGGCAAGCGTCTTATGTGTCTGATCAAGCGCCATGCCGTGCGTTACTTTTTCCTTGTAAGTTTTCCTTTTCCCACCTTCGCGAGGGCGCTCTGTATTTCAGTCGACACGCCTTGGCTCATGTCGTGAATAGCCTTCGCCTGGGTTTGCGCGGCCGGATAATCTTCTTTGTCGATCGACGCTTGAACCTGTTTCAGTAACGACTTCAGCCCTTCCACGTCGTTCTTGATGGCCTCCACTGCCGCACGATCTTTTCCGACCGGTGCCTTGGCGACCAGATCTTGCGTGGCTTTCACCGCCTCTTCAGCGACTTGTTGAGCTTGCAAGGCCGCCGCCTTGGCTTCTTCCTTTTTTTGAGACGAGGCCGCCTTGATCCGTTCACTATCTGCTTTGGCCGAAGCAGAGAGTTGTTGTGCCTTGCCATAGTCTCGAAAGAGTGTGAACTTTCCATCCTGATCGGCGACTTCTTTCCGCATTGCGGAAAGGGTCCCTTCTAGCTTGGCATACTCATCAGCACTATAGGTGGCGGCGCCGCTTTCCTGTGCATCTTTGAGAGCCTTTTCCGCTTCCTGTATCTGCTGAGCGGGAGGCTCCGCACATCCGGCGATCACAACGAGAGTCAAGGCAAAAAAGACAAGGGATGCTTTTCTCAGCATACGAGGAATCCTCCTTCAGGTTCTATCCACAGACTTTGGTCAATCCGATTCATCTTTTTTGCTTAATGTAGCAGTCCATCATTTGCAGCCGGCGTTACTCTTCAAAAACCATTAAGATTATTTCAAAATAGATGCGCCAGCTTAACAGACTTAGACCGTCCGGCATACTAGCACGAACAAAATATGCAGCAAGCTCGGTGCCACCAATAATGGTCGGTGTCGGATAAAGATTCAATCTATTTCATATATTTATGATGAGTTTTGTGTTCTCAGGACACCCGATTTTTGTGGCATTCTGGTGGCAAGAAGCAAAAGCGCCTCAACGCTGCGGACATGAAGGACCGACGTTGGGCATTTCTAAAAAGTCTGATGGCCAGAGGCAGCATGAAATTGACAGGCCCAAGTGCCTCCCCTATAATTCGCCGTTCATTTGAACTGGCTATTCAAAGCATGGGAATGGAAGGGGGATTATGTCTTTTACATTTCAACAACCGTCCAACTTAAAAAAGAAGCGTGAGCACGGATTTAGGAAGCGTATGAGCACCAAAAACGGACGCAAGGTGCTGGCCCGCCGGAGGGCAAAAGGACGAGCTCGGTTGACTGTCTAGAGATATCGCGTCGGATAAGCAGGTGTTCTTTGGGTCGCTCTCGATCTCTCGCGTTGCGATTGAGCGTGCGTTCACCTACCAGCCAGGGTCTTCTCCGGGATCATGAACGGATGGAATGCGCGAAGAAGCACCCTCTTATCCAATGACACCAAAAACGCAAGGGCGACATGTCATTTTTTTGCGCAGCAACCGGGACATTCAAATCGTCAAACATCATGGCCGCCGAATTACGACCGCCCTCTTCAATCTCTTGGCGTGCAAGATGGATGATGCCCCGAGTCGCGTTGGGATTATCGTGGGGAAGCGATTTGGAAATGCGGTCCGGCGCAATCGGGCCAAACGAATCTTTCGCGAGCTGGTAAGGCAATTACATCCGGACTTGGTTCCGGGCCGAGGACTTCTCGTGTTTCCAAAGCGGGACGCACTATCGCAATCGCGGGATGAGTTGGTCCAGGTATGGAGGGGCTCACTTGACCGCCTGCACCTTCTTCGGTCAAGGACATATTGATATGCAGTCGCTGTGTCTGTGGCTGATTCAAGGATATCGTCTGGTGATTTCCCCTTTGTACGGTCGCACATGCCGATTCGAACCCAGTTGTTCGCAATATGCCTCGGATGCAATCATCAAATACGGAGCATTACAAGGGATCGGCCTAGCCATCCTCCGACTTATGAAATGTCACCCCTTCCACCCCGGGGGAGAAGACCCGGTCAAATAGCGACGATTACATCTTTTTAAGAAGGCATAACCTCTTCATGGAAAAGCGAGTCATCGTGTTTTTGGTGCTCTCCCTTGCGATTATCTTCGGATACGAGTACCTGCTCAAAGAGCTGGGCCTGCTTCCTCAACCAACCGTTTCTGAACCGGCCGATCCTCCCACGAGCAATGCGACATCCCCTTCGAGTACAAGCCCTGGCGTTCCAACCCCAAGCGCTCCGGCTACCAAGGAAGCAGCGATGCCTAAACCCTCCGGCGGGGTCGGCCGGGATCAAGAACCGCGACGAGAACCTTCCGCAATGGAGGTCGTCGAGGTAGAGACGAGTCTCTATCGGGCTAAGTTCACGACCCGCGGAGCCGCGCTGATTAGCTGGGAACTCAAACGCTATCAAAACAGTTCGGATAGGAAGTCCGCCGTGCAACTCGTGCGCCAAGGTGGCAAGTTTGCCGAGCCCCTGACGATCACTGCGGATAATGTCTCTCATTCAAAGGAATTAAGCGAAGGTCTCTACAAGGTTGAAAAGGACTTTACGACCTTGGACCAGGGCCACCCCACGGGCCATATGACCTTCTATTATGGCAATTCCGAGACCGGCGTACGGTTGGAAAAGCAACTGACCTTTCATGCCGATAGCTATGTCGTAGACATCGCGTTGAAACCCAGCGGACTCGCAGGGGTGAAGGTCGGATTGGGAACGAACTTCGGGGTCGTGGATTGGGGAGAAGGGTTCATCGGTTCCGTCGGAGCAGTTTCCCTCATCGACGAGAAGATAGAAAACGACGCGCCGGAATCCGAGACTGAGCGCAAAGGCGCCCTAAAGTGGGTCGCGCTACAAGACAAGTATTTCATTGCCGCCCTTATTCCAAAGACGAATGCGTCCGCTTTTCCCAGGAAACAAGGGGACAAGCTTGTTTCCACTGCGGTTCGTTTGGCTGTCGATTCGTCCGGGGCACCCCTCGGACTCCAGCTATTCGCCGGTCCCAAGGAGTTTGATACCCTTCAGAGTTTGCAAATTAGGCTCGAAGATACCATCGATTTTGGATGGTTTCTTTTCGGGAGCTGGGACATGGTCCGCGCCGTAGCCAAACCCATCTTCTACGTGCTGCGTTATATCAATGAATATACGCATAATTATGGACTGACGATCATCCTCCTGACCGTCATCATCAAGCTGTTGTTTGTCCCCCTACAATACAAGAGTTACAAGTCGATGAAGCAGATGCAGGGCATCCAGCCCAAAGTGGCGGCTATGCAAGAAAAATTCAAAGATGAACGTGAACGCTTGAACAAGGAACTCATCAAGCTCTACCGGGATCACAAGGTCAATCCCGTGGGCGGCTGTCTCCCCATGGTACTGCAGATGCCGGTGTTTGTATCGCTGTTCAATATTCTGTATATGACGATCGATTTACGCCAAGCGCCGTTGGGGTTGTGGATTAGCGATCTGTCGGTTCAGGATCCTTACTATATTCTGCCTATCATCATGGGAATCAGCATGATGATCATGCAAAAGATCCAACCGACTACTATGGATCCGACTCAGGCGAAAGTCATGCTGATGCTCCCGGCGCTCATGACCTTCCTGTTCATCAATTTTCCTGCCGGCCTGGTGCTGTATTGGTTGACCAATAACGTGCTCACCATCGTGCAGCAATTCGTCACCGATCGCTTTTTCTTTCGACCCCTCGCACTAGCACCGGCTACGGACGAACAAGGTGGCAAGAAATGATGCTCGGTCGGTTTCGATCGATGTGACTCATCTCTCCGAACGTGTGTGAACATGCCGGCCGTTGGAACGCCCGAGGATACGATTTGTGCAATCGCCACTCCTGTCGGTGAGGGAGGTATCGGTATCGTTCGGATAAGCGGGCAGCATGCCGTCGACATAGGGAGCCGCGTTGCTCGGCTGCGCTCCAAACAATCGTTTCATACACTTGCTTCTCACAAGCTGCACCTGGCCGATATTCTCTTTCCGCCTGTTTCTTCAATCGGTAGGCTGCCTGCCTCCGAGACACGTCAATCAACCGACCAGATAATCGACGAAGGTCTGGTGGTCTATATGAAAGCACCTCGATCTTTTACCGCGGAGGACGTGGTTGAGATTCATTGCCATGGAAGTGGGTTGGTACTGCAACGAGTGTGTGAGGCCTGCGTCGCTGCCGGAGCTCGTCTCGCACAGGCAGGAGAGTTTACCAAACGAGCCTTCTTGAATGGCCGCCTGGATTTATCTCAGGCTGAGGCTGTGTTGGACACCATCAGAGCCAAGTCTGAACTTGGCCTCAAATTGGCACAACGTCAGCTCCGCGGCGAACTCGCGCAGCAGGTCCACCGACTGCGTGCCGATCTCGTGAGCCTGTTGGCCCACTTGGAAGCAGGAATCGACTTCGCCGAGGAAGATATTGCGTTTGTTGGACGTGATGAGATGATCGTCTCCCTGCAGAAGACACTGTCCCATGTCCAGCGGATGTTGGCGACTGCTGAGACCGGACGCGTACTGCGTGACGGTGCCCGGGTGGTGATCGCCGGGGAGCCCAATGTCGGCAAGTCAAGTTTGCTGAATAGTTTACTCCGTGAGAACCGAGCTATTGTGACCGACATCCCAGGCACGACTCGCGACATTATCGAAGAATCGGTCGTCTGGCTTGGTCTGCGCGTGACCTTAATCGACACCGCTGGGCTGCGTGAGACCACTGACCTCGTCGAACGGGAAGGCATCCGCCGGTCCAAGGAAGCTCAGGACCAGGCAGATATCATCCTGCATGTCTTGGATGGCTCTCAACTGACAACGAGCGACCTTGGGAATGTCTGTTTTCCTTCACTCGTTCACGAACATTTGCTTGTCGTTAATAAAATCGACTTAGCCGACGCGACATCGGTCCAATCGCTCTCTGACGCACTTCGAGCTCGTACACCGTGCAAGGTTTTTCCCATCTCAGTTCGCACTGGCGAGGGATTGGAGGCCTTGAAGGTCGCTATTCGAGCGCAATTTCTGAAGCCGTCCCTTGAAGCCAGCGATGGTGTCGTTGTCACTCATGTGCGACATCGCGTGGCGCTCCAACGGGCCGAGACATCACTCCAAGAGTCACTGGCCTCGATCGAACGAGGCATAGAGCCCGAGTTTGTGGCGGTCGATCTCCGAGGTGCAGTTGATGCGCTGGGTGAAATTGTCGGGATAATTACGTCTGATGAAGTGTTGGACCGCATTTTTTCTGAGTTTTGTATCGGTAAATAGAGGAACCGGTGGCCACAGCATTTGATGTCATCGTGGTGGGGGGCGGTCATGCCGGCTGCGAAGCCGCGCTTGCCGCCGCACGAATGGGCGCAAAAACTTTGCTTTTAACAATGGAACTGGGACGAATCGCACAGATGTCGTGCAATCCGGCAATCGGTGGGATCGCCAAGGGACATCTCGTGAAGGAGATCGATGCGCTCGGCGGTGAGATGGGACGGAATACGGATCGCTCCGGGATTCAATTTCGATTCATCAACACAAGCAAAGGACCGGCGGTGCAGGCGTTGCGCGCACAATGCGACAAGTCCTTGTATCGCACGGCTATGCAGGAGACCCTCGCCTCGCAGAAGCACCTTACCCTGGCGGAAGGAGTCGTGGATCGACTGCTCGTGGCCGGAGGTACAGTAACCGGGATCGTGACGGGATCGGGTGAACGAATTGATGGCAAGGCAATCATATTGACATCGGGTACTTTCCTTAAGGGTCTTGTCCATATCGGGCTGAACCATTTCCCGGCCGGTCGCGCGGGAGAAGCTTCGGCTGAACACCTTTCGGACTGCATGCGAGACCTTGGATTTGAGATTGGACGACTCAAGACGGGAACTCCTCCACGGTTGGACAGGGCTACGATTGATTTCTCGGTGATGATTCCTCAGCCTGGCGATACTCCACCTCCTCCTTTCTCATATCGCACTCAACACATCACGACCAGACAAGTTCTCTGTCACTTGACCTATACCAGCCGAGAGACACACGCCATCATTCAAGGAAATCTCGACCGCTCGCCCCTGTACAGCGGAATCATCGAATCTACTGGACCTCGATACTGTCCTTCCATCGAGGATAAGGTCGTACGTTTTGCCGAGAAGGACCGTCACCAGATTTTTATTGAGCCTGAGGGCCTCAACTCGACCGAATTTTATCCGAACGGTATTTCAACCAGCCTGCCGGTTGATGTCCAGGCCGCTATGTTGAAAACGATCCCTGGATTAGAGCATGCCAAAATACTCAAGCCGGGCTATGCGATTGAGTACGATTATTTTCCCCCTCGTCAACTCTACCGAACGCTCGAAACAAAACATGTTGCAGGCCTCTATCACGCCGGACAAATCAATGGGACTTCTGGGTATGAAGAAGCTGCGGCGCAGGGTTTAGTTGCCGGTATCAATGCTGTTCTGAAGTTGCGGGAGAGGTCTCCTCTCATCCTTGACCGATCCCAAGCCTATATCGGGGTACTCATCGACGATCTCATTACAAAAGATGCCTACGAGCCTTATCGAATGTTCACGTCAAGAGCAGAGTATCGGCTGCTCCTGCGTCACAACAACGCAGACCTTCGACTCATGCCGGTTGGGTATGACGTTGGTCTGATTCCCGAGGAAGCGTATGAGAGATTTTTGCAGAAGAAACATCTGATCGAAAAAGAGATCGAACACCTCAATACAGCTAGGCCGTCATTCACCGAAGAAATCCGGTTGCAGACAAAAGACACGTATCTCGAGAATGCCTCGTCTGCCATGACCATGGCACAGCTTCTTCGTCGACAGGAATCAAGCTATCAAGAACTCTTAAGAGTTTTTGGAATGCCGTTCATTCAGGAAAATGAAATTGCTGAAGAGATAGAACTCCAGATCAAGTACGAAGGTTATGTTCGCCGTCAGATTCAACAAGTTGAGAAATTTAAGAAACTTGAGCAAAAATTGATTCCTCACACGTTCAATTACAACATGGTTTCAGGATTTTCCAGTGAAGTTCGAGAGAAGTTCAATAGAGTAAGACCGGAAACAGTAGGCCAGGCATCGAGAATATCCGGCGTGACTCCCAGCTGCCATATCTTTGCTTCTAGTTGCGATAGAAAAGAGTCGGCGTCAGGTTCCTGCCACTCGACAAATAGTGTCATAAAGTCGAGTGGGCCCAACCTTCCCTATTGACCTCACTCCCGCATCGGCGTAATTGTTCCACGTGGAACAAGCGAGTTCACCTTCCTTGCTGTTGCAGACAAGCTCGACTGAAATTGGCGTTCCACTCAGTACCGAACAAGTGCAACAGTTCATGGTGTACCTTAAGCACCTCCAACTCTGGAATCAATCATTCAATCTCACGAGCATTACCCTGGATGACGAGATTATCATCAAACACTTTGTGGATTCCCTTGGTGCGCTCAGGGCCGATGATATTAAGGTTGGGGCAAAGTTGCTTGATGTCGGTACAGGAGCTGGATTTCCTGGGATTCCTCTAAAAATTGCGAGAATGGACCTGAATATTACTCTTGTTGAGCCGGCAAGAAAGAAATTCTCCTTCCTTCACTACATCATAGGTATCCTACGGCTTGAAAGCGTCGATATATTCGGCGGAACTCTAGAGAGATTCTTAAACGAACGTCTTCCCTATGCATCATTTGACTACTTGACCACCCGCGCGTTGAAACATGACTTAATCCTGCATGACGGTGCGAGACTCCTTCGAGCAGGCGGGAAAGCCATTCTTTACTCGTCACAACAGATTGATCAATCAGATTTTTCTTCCAACTGGTTATTGATAAGTGCATACACATTTCACCTTCAGAAAGGATATGGGCAGAGAGTGATTTCCATTGTTACACCTTCAGCCTAAACCACCTGACTTTAAATGTTCCACGTGGAACAAATCTATTGTAGGAGCTCTTTGATGGGAAAGGTTGTTGCGGTCGCGAACCAAAAAGGTGGAGTCGGCAAAACCACTACAGCGATAAATCTTTCCTCTGCCATTGCGCTAGAAGGAAAATCCGTATTGCTCATCGATATGGATCCACAAGGAAATGCGACGAGCGGCCTCGGCATTGACCCTGGGGCCTTGAAGAGCACAATTTATAGTTGCCTCGCTAAAACCAGCACGATCCAAGAATCTTCAACGCAGACATCAGTTCCTGGGCTCTTCCTCTTGCCGGCTAATTCTGATCTTGCCGGGGCTGAAGTTGAACTCGTCAATATTGATGGGCGCGAAGGTCATCTCAGAACGATCATCGGCGAGATCAGAGAAACATATGACTTTGTTTTTCTAGATTGTCCTCCAGCTCTTGGGATTCTCACCATCAATGCTCTTACCGCCGCAGATTCGGTTCTCATACCTGTCCAATGCGAATATTACGCGATGGAGGGTCTGACCAGACTCATTGGGAGTATTGACCTTGTCCGCCAATCATTTAATTCAAACCTAGACCTGGAGGGCATTGTCTTGACGATGTTTGACTCGCGCAATACCCTATCCAGGCAGGTTGTCGACCAAATACGGTCTCACTTCGTCGATAAAGTCTATCAAGCCGTCATTCCGCGCAATGTCTCGCTCGCAGAAGCTCCAAGTTATGGCCGACCTGGAATTTTGTACAACGTGACATCTGCCGGCTCGCAAGCATACGTAACTTTAGCTAAGGAGTTTATAGCCCATGGAGAAAAAAGCCCTCGGTAAAGGACTCGGCGCCCTCCTCCCATCCTCCAAAGCGAGCCAGCTAACGGAGGCAACCGATGTCCAGCGAATCCGGATCGAGAATATTGTGCCAAATCGCTATCAACCGCGGCACACTTTTCCCCAGGAAGAACTTACTGAACTGGCCGCTTCCATCAAAGAAAGCGGAGTTCTTCAGCCGATTATGGTTCGCCGCAAGGGTGACGGCATGTACGAATTGATTGCCGGAGAACGCCGATGGCGCGCCTCGAAGGAAGCCGGCCTGGAGACCATCCCCGTCGTCATGCGCAATTGCAGTGATCAAGAATCTCTCTTACTGGCATTGGTTGAGAATCTCCAACGGGAAGACTTGAATCCGATGGAGACTGCACGGGCGTATTCGCGCATGATGAATGAATTCGGCCTTACGCAAGACGCGATTGCCGCAAAAGTCGGTCGGGATCGTTCCTCCGTCGCAAACTTCGTTCGACTGATCCAGCTTCCTCCTGAGATACAGGAACTCGTCGAAGGGGGAACCCTGACCACCGGCCATGCGAAAGCTCTTCTCGGCCTCCAATCTACGGAGGAGCAGCTGAGAATCGGCACAATGGTCGCCGCTGGGACTCTTTCTGTCAGAGAGACAGAACAACTCGTGGAGCTCTCTCTTGTAGGAAAGAAGCGGCAGCCCAAGAGACCACGCAGTTCACCCTGGGCTGATCTCGAGACCAGATTACAGAAACGTCTTGGCACGAAAGTGACGATACACCCCCAAAAGCAAGGAGGGAAAGTCGTCATTCACTATTTCTCCTCTGACGAACTCGATGGTATTGTGGACACAATCCTGAGTTAGCTCCTAACCCTGCCTCCGGTGTGCCTCGCCCTCGCCTAAAAACCAGATCTTATTGCCTTTTAAGCATATGAACGCTAAATATCTCATCAGAACAGACCGATATGTTGTCTACGATAAGGCCGCTGCCCTTTCATCGGATCCCGCTATCCTAAATCTCGAGAGGAGGAGAGTGTTATGTGGAAGGACAAACAAGACGGTAGGCGTTCCGACGACGTCGATGCTGAAAGCAATGGATTGAGCCTGGAACCTATGCGGCACGAACCCGGCCAAGATGTCAGCGCTTTCGTGGGAAAAGGCGTCGTCTTCAAGGGCACCATCACCTACAACGGAACAGTGCGGATTGATGGCAGCCTCGAGGGAGAAATCCACACCGACGGCATCCTGTTGGTTGGCGAAGAAGCCGTTATTACGGCGAAAGTTACGGCCGGCACCATCGTCTGTAAGGGGAAGATCACGGGGGATATCCACGCCAAAGACAAGATGAAGTTGCGGGCTCCTGCGATTATTAACGGCGGAGTCACCACACCCATGCTCTCCATGGAAGAAGGCGTCCTCTTTAACGGCACCCTAGAAATGGAACAAGCCGCACCTGCCTCGCAACGTGACACACCACATCTCCATTCCATCGCGATTCCAAGTGAGCCCATCATAAGAAGGGTCTCAGCATAGTCATGTGATACACTAAACAATAAACAGAGGGGACGCTATTTCCCACCAAACGAGTCTCCCTTCTGTTCGATCCGATTTGACGACAATCCCTCATCGGCTGTTGTCACAAGGAGTAGGGAAACGATGTGGGCTCTAGGCGACAAACATGCTCAAGACACGAACAACAACGACAATTTTACGTTCCTGGCAAAAGGAGTCGACTTTAAGGGCATTCTCAATTTTGATGGGACCATCCGCATCGATGGCCGCGTTGAAGGCGAAGTCCACACCACAGGGACTCTGATCATCGGGGAGCAAGCGGTTATCAAAGGCACTCTTTCGGCCGGCACCCTGATGACCAGCGGTAAGGTCAACGGCACGGTCACAGCCACCGTAAAAATTCAAATCCTTAAGCCCGGGGTTCTCATCGGTGACATTCGCACACCGGGTATTTTAATCGAGGATGGCGCTCACTTCCATGGCATGTGTGACATGGGAGATCCTAAATGGGTCGATGAAACCCTCACGCCATCCAAGAATGTCCATGATTTGGCATCCCATCGAGCCAAAGCTCGGGCGATAGACCTCTAGCCCTTTATCGACCTCTCCCGGTACAATGCTGGACCAATGACACGCCCGACCGTCCTTCTCGGCATGAGCGGCGGAGTTGATAGCTCCGTCGCAGCCGCATTACTCGTTCGCCAAGGTTACGAGGTGCACGGCATTACCCTTCAGGTATGGGAACACGAGGACGAAACTGTATCAGCATCAAAAAAGTGGCAAGAACGGGGGTGTTGTAAGATCGGCATCGCCAAGCATGTCGCCAAACTTCTCAACATCTCTCACGAAGTCATCGATACCCGTGACATCTTTCGGAAAGGGGTGATTGACGATTTTCTCCACGGCTATATCACCGGCACGACACCCAATCCCTGTGTCCGTTGTAACGAGAGAGTAAAGCTTCGGGGACTCATGGATCTCGCAGCCTCGCGCAATTTTAATTACGTAGCAACAGGACATTACGCTCGTCTCCAGAACTATCATGGGACTTCCGTCCTCGCGCGGGCCACTGATGATCGCAAAGATCAAACCTACTTTCTCTACCGTCTCAATCCTCACTGGCTACCCAGACTCCTCTTCCCACTGGGAAATCTGGCCAAATCGAACGTTCTGGAAGAAGCCGAGGTTTTGGGGCTCCCGGCCGATGAGCTGAAGGAAAGTCAGGAGATCTGCTTTGTCACTCAAGGAGACTACCGAACATTCATCACAAAAGAGGTACCCGAAGCCAAGAAACCCGGCCTCTTTATCGATGAGACCGGGCAACCCTTGGGCCGACACGACGGCATTGCGTTCTACACACCAGGCCAACGCCGAGGGCTTGGCATTGCCACAGGACAACGCCTCTATGTTCAACAGGTGCGCCCTGCAACCAATACCGTGCTGCTCGGCCCGGAGGCATCTCTCCGTAGACAAGAGTGTACGGTAAGCGATCTCAATATCTTTGTGGCCCATCGATTGGACGGCCCAACTGAAGTTCATGTCAAAGTCCGCTATGCGACACCCCCGACACCTGCGGTCCTGTCACCAGTGACCGCCTCAAGCAT
>CAWKJK010000068.1:0-31689 GCA_963849655.1 uncultured Nitrospiraceae bacterium | reverse complement strand
TATTACCTCTTCGTTCCTCGGCTGCACCCCGGGAAGCACACAATACGATGGACCGCTTCGGGATGCACCCCAGGGAACTCGCAAGACATTACCTATCATCTCACGGTGAAATAGAGAGGGCGACCTTCGGCATTGAGCAGGTTTTGTTGTAGAGCTCTCTATAGCCCGGCTTAAGGCAGTCGCGATGGAAGTGATTCAGTCTTTGCGGAGCAGGGGAGTTTGCGCCCTGCTCCGTCCCCATGGCTAATATCTGCTCTCTACCAAACCGCGATGGACCTAGCGGTGTTTGCTTGAGCGACTCTACACGACCCTACGCCACCCCCTCGGCAACCAACAAGGCAATAAAAAGCCCCTGAAGCCGTTCGACTCCAAGGGCTAAATTTCATGTGCCAATCTATGGGCCAACTCGATCAAGAAAAGTATCTATTTATGTCCGCTCCTGTCCTCTAATGAGACGAGTGTCTCGTCGTATGGCATTGATTCGTGGGTGATCCGCGCAACCGCGAGGGCAGAAGCGTCTCATACGACAGTCTCGCCATCAAACTCTTCAACCATGCTGAGGAATTGTTGTAAGAGGTGTTGGAAGAATGGAGTGTCCACGAGCACTGCGATACCCCACCCAGCAACGAGAAGGACAATGATGATCATGAAGATTTCCTTATTGGTTAAGGGTTCCGGGGTGTCCTTCATATCGGTAGTTTGGCGAGTGGATAGTTCGGTGCTGGGGTACATGAGCAAGGAACGCTGAAAGGCCGCAAGACAAAGGTCATGAGCCCGTCCTCCTGATGGAGGGGCGTATTGTAGGGTAGGACACTGTTGATGCGCAAGAAGGCTTAGAGTGATGACCTTATACAGTTCACCTATATTGCCCCTTGGTGCAAACACTGTAACCACTGACGACATGTCTTCTTGGGAGCGCAGGGACATCCAGTTCCACGAGTGACCCCCTGTCGGCTTTCGCGCTGCTGGACGCCCCCACAGGAAGGTAGATCTATAGGACCTTCTACACTGTCATGAGTACACGTACGGCTCTCCGTTTCGCTATCCCGCAGCCAACGAAGCCGAAGCTCGTCACATGGCCGACAAATACGCTATGGGCGCCATAACCGAGTAGGAGTCAAGGAGGATTCATGCCTTGTGGTAGTATCCCGCGAAAAACGAAGCTTGAATACTGTTCAACATCCTGCTAGACCTTTTCCCAGTATTGAACGATCTGGCATCTGGCTACGATATCACCGACCGGTAGTCGGAAAGGAGAGGTGACGTCATGAAGAATAAGATGAGATGCCGACAAACCTCAGATTATATGGTAATGGCGAGCGGGATTCTCTTATTGGCCGGCTGTTCTTTTCTGGCAGATGAACCAAAGGGAGGAGTTCCAGTAGATAGTACCCTGGAAAATCAATCAAAAAGTCTCACTGGATCGTACAGGGACATGGGACCGGACGGCTCCATCAAGCCGCATCCCGAGCCATCATACACGGCGAGACAGGAGCCACAAGGCCGAACCACCGGTGTCATTATTCTAGGCGGATCGGCAGCCATGCCCGAATTGAAAATGGACATGACTCCTATGAAAGGGTCGGCTGGGAGAAAAGTGCCAAGCTCCGGTTCCGTCTCGAACAGCAGAGGTTCATCCAGTGGAGCGTATGGTAAGTAGGGAGTAGGGATATAGTCATTGATCTCATAGAACGAGGAAGCATCAAGAAGGTGCTTTCCAAAGGGCCACGAAAGTATGGCGATATTAGTTCTTCCTAGGGCACAACGTCGGCTTTGTCGGATTCGCTCAGGAGATACAAGAGTTCGTTCTTGAGAAAGAATCGATACGGTTTCTCGCCCGCATAGCTGCCCTTCATGTTCTTCGCATTGATTCCCACATGGACGAGGTACCCAAAGACGGGAGGCTTCATCCGGCCCGAGAGATAGGCATATCCTTTCCGTGGCTCTTCTAAGAATCGATAGTGCGCCGTGAGCGGCTCCCACAGAACACCGAGCATATAGCGCTGAATAGCATGCTGATAGGCTGGCGCGACCGGGACTTCGCCATAGTCGGCGCCGGCGATTTGTTCAGGGGTGACCGGTGTGACGCAACCTAGTGTGCAGAGGAGCAACAGCGCGGAGAGTGTTCGGAGGCAGATCTTCATACGTGTGGACTCATCGATGCTCGCAAGAAACAGCGAGATGTAACCCGTCGTGTGCATGCCCGAGGCGAACACAAGAAGTCAATGGGAAAATGTGTGATCCTTATGACGATTTTGCTCGGCTGAACCAAAGCCCACCTGCGATCAATGCGAGGGTCAGCGCCTGCAGCATGAGGCTCTGCATAGTGGGGTGGATGCCGAGCAACGGGAGTGAGACGAAGCGAACGGTCGTCGTTGCCAAGACGCCTGCTTCTTGTAACGCCGCAATACCGTTTCCGACAAAGATAACGGCCATCAATGCGAGCAGGATTGAGGCGAACGAGAAGAACGGTCCGATCGGCAAGCGCACACTGTAGCGAAGGATCAGACCGCCGATCAGCAGGAGCAGCACCGCCGCCGCCGCGATCCCCCACAACACCGCACCATGCCCCGCCGCACCAGCCTGCGCCCACAGTGTTTCGTAAAACAGGATGACCTCGAACAGCTCGCGATACACCACGAGGAATGACACTCCGGCCATCGCCCACAGCGTGCGCTTGCTCAACGCGGTGTTGAGCTGCTCGCGGATAAAGCGGTTCCAGGCCTGCGCGTTGGAACGGCTATGCAACCACCACCCCACATACAACAGCATGGCCGCAGCCAGAAGTGCGGTGATGCCTTCAGTCAGTTCGCGATTGGCGCCAGAAATGCTGAGCACATAACGGGTGACAACCCATGTGATGCCCCCCAGCACCACGGCGCCGATCCAACCAATATGGACGTAGGGCGAGGCGTCATGCCGCCCCGTCTTGACGACGAAGGCCATAATGGCCGAAATCACTAAAATGGACTCCAATCCTTCGCGGAGCAAGATCAGCAGGGAACTCACGAAGGCCGTATTCGGCGAGAAGTTACCGTCGGAGAGCGCGGCATCGGCCCGGTCGAGCAGTACCGTGACCTTCACTGTCTGGGCCGTCACGGTCCCAGACGGTCGACCCCCATCGATGGATGTGCGAAGCGCCTTCATCTCGCACTCGATCTCCGTACGCAACGACGCGTCAACGTTATTCAATGCCGATTCGATCGATTCGAAGCCTTCGAGGTAGGCCGCGATCGCAAGACGCTGTGCATCTTCCCGGTCGCCCTTCGCATAGACCTGCGCCGTCTCATTGAGCGTCGTACGCGAAAGGGCCAGCGGGCCATGGGTGACGGCCTGCAGCGCATGCGGCTGCTGCGTGAGATACGCGCGCACGGTATCGAGCGTCAGAACCGGCGGGAGCTAGCTGATCGTCGGGCGCCTGTATCACCAGCGCGCGCACACCTCGAACGCTGTTCTAGCCCTCACCGTGCCGCCACAACGTCTCGCCCTTGGTCACCACGTCGGCATCGGCTCGCAAGTCTGCGACGAAGAAGGCCAGTGCCCAACGGTCGGCCTCGGAAATTCAGTAAACGCGCGCATCGGAGTGTCGCGCACACCAAGTGAGATGGTGTTGTACAGACCATACACGCTGCGCTGGCGCATACGGGTTTCATCATGGAAGTCGCTCGGCGTCGGTTCCATGCCGTTGGCCAGAGGTCCGTCGCCTCGGCCCTGCGTGCCGTGGCACATGCCGCGCAGTGTTGCGCAAACAACCGTCACGCCCTGTCGGAGATCGGGGGGGTGTCGTGGCGCCACGCTCAACGTCCATGCTTGGATGACGCCGACACGCAACCGACTCGGCGAGTGTGGAAACCGCACTGGCCGGCGCCTTGTCCTCGATGCGCGTGGCAGGCCCCGGGCCTGCTGGACCAGCATGCGACTGCTCCGGGCGGATGGCAACGTCCGAGAAGAGTGACTGCCTGAGCGGCGAACTCGCGCTGTTCCGCATACTCTTCGGCATTAATCACCTTGCCATCCTGCACAACCCAGGATAGTCCACGCCGACGTAATCGAGCATGTGGACAATCGTCTGCGCCTGCTCAGCATCGGTGGGTGCCGCTACGGCAATGCCGTGCAGGTTCACGGCCAACAGCACCAAGTCAGCCACCCCGGGGAGGGAGTTCGGTAAGAAGGAACGCATCGGCCTTATCGCATCTCGACTTTCTGCGCACTCGATGCGTTCTCGTTCATGTCTGTCCTACTCACTATGCGCCGCCGACTGAGCGATGTCGCCGCGACATCGCTCACAAGAAATAAGATGGTAACCGATGAACGACGAGAGTGTCCACCGAGAAGAAATGGAATGGGCATATCCCTCTAGAGGTCATCGTTCCAAAGCTGATATGGTCGTTGTGTGGAGGTTCGGAGAGAGCACGATGTCGATCGGAGACAATCGCGCAGTGGTCATCACGGGAGCGTCCACCGGAATTGGCGCGGCCTGTGCGCTGCATCTTGATCGATTAGGGTTCGCCGTGTTTGCAGGAGTGAGGAAGTCGGAAGACGGCGTCGCCCTTCAAAAGTCTGGTTCCGATCGGCTGGTCCCGGTGGAACTCGATGTGACGGATCTCACAACCATTCAGAAATCCCAAACAGAAGTTTTGGAAGCGACGAAAGATCGCGGAGTATTCGGGCTCATCAACAATGCCGGAATTGCGGTGGTGGGACCACTGGAAGCCGTACCGATTTCCGACCTCCGCCAGCAGCTTGAGGTCAATGTCGTCGGACAGGTGGCAGTCATCCAGGCATTCCTGCCCTTAGTCCGGCAGGCACGGGGGCGGATCGTCAACATGGGTTCCATCGCCGGACTCTCGACCATGCCGCTGATGGGTCCCTATTCAGCATCGAAGTTCGCGCTGGAAGCGATTACCGATGCGCTACGTTTGGAAGTTCAGCAATGGGGTATTCATGTTTCAATAGTTGAGCCGGGTGCGATCGCCACGCCGATCTGGAACAAGTCAGCTATAGAGGCTGCCGAGAGAGAAGCCGCCATAGAGACAGAACTTCGAACTCTCTATAAGCCTGTTGTAGCCGCTGTGAGGAAGGTCGTCGGGGAAGCATCGAAGCGAGCGATCTCGTCTGATGCGGTAGCAAAAGTCGTTGAAGCTGCGTTGACCGCGCCGACTCCCAAGACGCGATATCTCGTTGGAACCGATGCAAAGTTGCGCGCCCTTATGGTGAGGCTTCTTCCCGATCGGATATCAGATCGAATGCTCACCTGGATTTTAAAGCTTCCACACTGACGCTGTCGGTTTGCCACCCGATGCCAAGATCCTGTTTCGAAATATCGAATGAGACGCGGAGTTGAAGTGCCAGATATTTCTGGATCAATCCTGCTCGATCCAGCGGCTGATCTTGTTCGTGATAGACAGCGAGTTCCATATTCCGCCAGCGTGCAGCTAGTCCGATGATCCAGTCCAATTCCGTCGGTGCGACCTGGTTGCCGGCGCCTTGATCCGTGAACATATTGATATCGCCGTACAGCACCAATTTTTCTTGTACGACCAATCAATCCGGTGCATGTCTACATATCCAAGAGGCCGCCGGTGACAGGCCAAAGTGTGTGTTCTGAAAAGCCGCCGGCTCCGCGTAGACGTAAGATTTTGATTGGGGAAGTGACGTCCCCATCCTGACAGGTCCTGTACGGCTTGGAACTTGGCGGTAACCAATCCATCCGCATATTCTTGAGTGAGACCTTTCCGATCGATGGGCGCATCACGCTCGTACTGCAGACGCCAGTTGAAATGGCCGAGCGCACCGGTTAACGCATACGTGCCGTCCCATTCGCTCAACTCAATCCATCCGTTGGTGCGGTCGGAGAAAAAGTTTTGATCGATATAAAAAGTCAGATACTGTTTGTAAAGATCGGTTTCCAGATGGAGCATGTGGCGCAAGCCGACGAGACCGGAATTATCCGGCCTGGCCGCGAACGTCGGATTGTGCGCAAAGACACCGGTGAGGAAATATCCGGCAAAAAGACTTTCCTCCGCCGCTCGTCCGTTTTCATCTGCGGTCTTCAGTGACGGAGGGCGGCCATACTTTTCCAGTGCGAATGCAGGCTGAACCAGACAAAGAAAAAACAAATGATCGCTGCAATTGTTGACCGAGAGGCGTGGTCATCGTACACAAAATGGGCTAAGACCGGAAGGATGACTTGCTGATGCGGAGCGACGACAGCCGAGCACGGACAATTCGATACACTGCTTCCGATGCTGAGATTCTCGAGATCGCGCTTCACGTAGTATCAAGAACTGACGTCGTGTCGTCTCTCTGCGGCAACCGCGCATGCGAGATTCGCCTTTGCTGCATCGCTCTTATTCATCCACGCAGCCGCCGCAATCTAGCCATACAGACCAAAATAGCCAGACATAAATCTCCAAACATAACATTTCTCCAGAAGCAAATCAGCCGACAAAATCGGGGTTCATGCGAGTCAGAGGTTTTACGGAGAGGGCCTTAATCTCGTTATAAACAATCGTACGGCCGACTTGTCTGAGGCGACTGAAGACACCTTCGACGATCACTTGATCACCTTCGTGGACTTCTACCTGTCCAAGGCTCACGACTTTGAGCGTGCCGGCCTGATCCTGGAGTAAGAAGCCATAGGCGGGCTGTCCCTGTCGATTAGTCGCCAACTGTACGTTCATGACCTTTCCTGTGACGACGACATCTTGATGGTCGTACAGCTCAGGATGTGCCAGAAGTTCTGCAATCTCGATCATGGCGTCCGCAGCGGCAGGACTGGCGAAGCCGAATGGCGCAAGCGATGGTGGGCAGAGAGACAGAAGGAGGAAGACGATTGCCCACATAAGAAAAGGTCGTTGGGTGTCGAGCTGTGGCGTCATCATTGATGGTGCAATTATACCGAACTGCCGATGATTGGCAAGGGTGAAAGTTTACCACTTGTCGGAAGCTCTGCCGCTGCTGTCATCTCCGATAAAACTACGAAGAATGTGTTGTTGCAGCTCCGTCAGTTCGGATTGGCCGGCGGCATTCTGATTTGCGATTGACTCCGATTCTTTCGAAATCGGCGTCGTGCGTCTGAGGAGTTCTTCATCCAGCGCCTCGTCGCCGGCGTCCAAATCTTTTTGTACGGAGACCAGCCGTTGAAGTCCGAATAATGTCCGAGTCGTTTCACTATGCACGGCGTTGGAACTAGCACCATACACGAGCGAATTCCAAAATTTCGTTTCAACGATCTCCGGTATTCGAACCAGGGCATAGGCCGTCAGTTTTTCAAGCAACGCCGGCTCAGTCCGCTCGAGACCATCGTAGGTGGCTATCGATCGTTCGACGGGAGCACGAGAGAGCACCTGCATGGTTTCTTTCCAGAGATCAAGGGAGAGACTGTTGCCCGGTCCTGCCGCAACGCCGGAGCATTTGGTCTGGAGGCCGGTGAGATACTGTGCCAAGAACTTCACCTTGCGGGCCGCCAAGGTGCCGGCCGGGATTCCCCAGATATGGCCGATTTCATGATCGGCCAAGACCGTACAATCCGACGTTTGTTGCTCGCGTTGCGCCAGGCCCAAGCGTTTCTTGAACCGTTCGGCAAAGCGAAGTTGCGTCTGCATCTCAACGGCTAACCGATGCTTCTGATATTCTTCTGCAGGAATCTCATTTCTATTCCAGCTTTCCTCCAGTAGCCGCAATGTCGTCGAGGGGATGGCGGAACGAGCTTGCGCTGTAAGCCGTTCGATGGTTTCTGAAGTCACTCCACGCGCAATCAGCAGTGCGGCAGCCCGGATGGCCAACGTGTTTGCCATGTGAGCCTGATTGGTTAGTGCGACACACTGAAGCCATGTTCGTTCTCGACGAAGTCGCACGCGCTGCCGGTATTCATTCCGACGCTCGATCATCGCGGTGATCGATTCTTGTGTCATCGTCGTGACAGGTTTCTTGCCGGACACACATCGAGGGTCCGGTCTGTCCGACACCATATAGAGGATTTCCTCGTGGGTGATGTCCAGGTATTGAATGAGCAGGAGCCTGAGGATGATGCGGCCTTGGATCGACAGGCCGGCGATCACCTCCTCAATCTTCTCGGTTGTCAGCGACGATGTTACCAGTGTGTGTACCATGATGTCGTTGTCGGAAGGTTACGGGGGCTAGATTTAGGTTGAGCAAAGTTTCTCAAGATTTCTTAAGCGTCGGCTATGCTGTTCCGGTATGTGGTTGATGTTGTTCGAGTTGAAGCGCAACATATTCACGGATGTCCTGTACGGTGCCGCTGACGAACAATTCTCGTGGGATTTCTACCCGCACAAGCCGGGAAGGATCAATACCTCGCTCTTGGGCATAGAGTTCATCGATGTACAGGCTCACCGAGCCATCGGGAAAGCGCAGAGCGAAGAGAGCGGTGGTATCAGCCATTGATACTCCAAGCGATGACCTTGTAGAGGTAACACAGGCCTCGTCGGACTGTCAAAGGCCGCAGAGACGCGCGGCAGGAGTGGTATGCGATGAGTTCATTGCCGATAAAAACAAAGGGTCTTCGATCGTCACGACCGAAGACCCTAGTACTCACTTTGATTCGGATATCTAGCCGCCGAGCGTGTCGAGAGTTTCTTTGAGGCTGCGGCGGATGCAGGTGAAAATCGGAGTGTCCCGCAGGGTATATCGCGATCCCTCCGTTTCCCGCAGCGCCATCACCAAGTCGAGAAAATCCTCCGGCTTGTCGCTCTCAAACGCCACGACCCATTCCTGATCGTCCAAACCGAATGAATATGTTGTGTTCAGCTTCACGGACGGAAACCGATGTCCGACTTCGATATGCTCGTCCATCATCCCCTGCCGCGCCGCCTTCGTCAGCAGAAACCATTCTCGCGTCTTCAAGAACGGGTACACGAAGATGTACTTGCTCTTTCCCGGCACCACGGTCAGGCGCTTCCCTTCCTGTCCCGCGTGTGAGTGGTGGTCGACATAGACGGATCGCTTCGTGATCGCCAGGTAAGAATAGGGGGTGGAGAGATACTGTCCCAGGCCTGAGGCAAGCATCTTGGTGCTCATGTCTTGAAACAGGTCAAGGTCATAGCTGATACGCCACAGCATGAAGTCGCAGTCTCCCCTTATACCGATAGTGGAATAGGGGACCACCAATACTTTTCCGTTGAAATCCTCCACGGCCCGGAGAAACTCTTGTTTGCCCTGAGTGCGCACATCCTCCGGTAGGCGCCGCCAGGCCGGGTCCACTTTATAAAATACGAAGTTTACATACTGGCGCCGAGGCGTCGGGGTGGCAGCAGGAGTATCCGGGGTCGACATTCAAGACTCCTTTAGTAAGTTAAAATGAAACACTTCCTCAGTTTTTCTTCGTTTAGCATTTCCCCTTCAGCCTTGTCAACCGGAGAGCAAGACAAGGACCGTACGCGTTGACAGACCACAAGGGTTCTGTTACTCGCAGTCCTATGAAGTCTCCCGTGCATAGGGCTGCATGGATAGCAGTGGTCTGGACCTGTGGCTTCGTGTGCCCGTCCGCCGCGATCGAAGTGCAGCCGGCACAGGCACAAGTCCAGCCGGCCCTCGAGCGAGGGAAAGAGGCGGCGGCGCTCCGTCACGCTCCCGAGACGTTTTATGTTCGATTCGGAAACGGCGATGATCTGCATGCCGGTGGATTTCTTGTCACGAAACTCGGGGCATTGTCGGTCCTGGCCACACATATGGCCTTGCGAGGACTTGAACCGAGCGCAGCCGATATTGCACAAGTGACTGAAACTCCGACGATGCTGGTGAGCATGGTGATTCTTGGGGATAGTCCTTCGTTTGCGGTCAACAGTTATATCGTGCTTGACCAAGGAGGAAGGATTGTCAAACCTGCCACTGTGCGGGTCGATGGCCAAGCCGGTCGGAGTTCGGTATGGCCCAAATCACCAAAATTTCGGGCCAAAGTCGTCGCCACTTTTAGATACAGCGATTTCGACTCGAATGCGCAGACGATCATCACCGTCTTTCCTGCGACCGGCGGGGAAGTCAGCTTTGAGCTTAACTTTGCCGGAATTGATTAGAGTGGTCCAATGACGTTATCGGTGCGTATGTCTATTGCCGAAACCATCGCGATCGGTTCCGAGCTGCTCCTGGGAGGCCGGTCCGACAGCAATTCACTGTTTCTCGCTGATGCCTTGGCCGCGATCGGCATCGAAGTCAGGTTCAAGACAATTGTGGGAGACGATCAGTCGGACATTGCCGGAGTGCTGACGACTGCCTGCCGTCGGGCCGGGATTGTGATCATGACCGGGGGCCTAGGTCCTACAGTCGACGACTGCACCAGGGAAGCCGTCGCATCGGTCACCGGCTTCCGGCTGGCTCGCCGCAAGGAAGCGTTCGAGAGCATGAGGGCCAGGTTGGCTCAATGGGGGCGAACACCAAATCGCGGACAATTGCGGCAAGCCTTAATCCCGTCACGGGCTACGGTATTGCCCAATCTGGTCGGTTCTGCACCAGGCTTCGCGCTGTCCTGGCGGAATGCGCATGTGTTTGCACTGCCGGGTGTCCCAGTGAAATGCAGGTCATGATGCAGAAATCGGTGATTCCGTTTTTGGTGGATCAACTCGACCGATTGAAGCAGGCACCTCTCCATGCCATCACACGAGTGATCTTTCATACCTGCGGACTACCGGAGTCCGATGTGAATACAAAGCTGCAGGGACTCATACGGAAACGAGCGCCGGTTGCGTTGGGGCTTCTGGCCTCGCCGACAGGAGTGCTGGTGTCGCTGACGACCAGGGCTCATCGATCGATCAATGAAGCCGTCCTTCGATCGTTGGCGGAGGAAGTCCGTGCCAGATTGAGAGAATGGGTTTATGCAGAAGGACAGGATACATTGGAAGGAGTGGTCGGTCGATTGTTACAAAGGCAGAAACTCACCGTCGCGGTAGCCGAATCATGCACGGGAGGTCTCATTGGCTACAGGCTCACACAAGTACCTGGATCTTCAGCCTATGTCGATCGCGGAGCGCTCTGCTACAGCAACCAAGCCAAGACGGACATGCTCGGTGTGTCGGCACATCTTATCGAACAACATGGAGCGGTCAGCCGGGAAGCGGCCGCCGCTATGGCCAAGGGAATGCGCGAACGTTCCGGGGCCTCGGTGGCACTGAGCGTCACGGGCATCGCCGGGCCGGGGGGCGCGACTGAAACCAAACCCGTCGGGTTGGTCTATATCGGGCTCGACGGTGGCGGTGATGATGTCAGAGCAAAGGAGTTTCGATTCCACGGCGATCGATCGCTTATTCGACAGCGTGCGGCTCAGGCGGCCCTTGATGTGCTTCGTCGATGGCTGATCGACAAGGCTGGAACATGATTCGAGCGTTTCTTGCCGTCGAACTGAGCGAGGATCTCCGTCGGCAGATCGATCTGGTTCAGCAGGACCTCAAACAACGACTCGGTTGTGAATCTTCCACAAACATCCGCATAGGGTGGGTGCAACCGTCGTCCATCCACTTTACCGTGAAGTTCCTCGGCGACACCGACGAGGGACAGATCGAGCCTTTGCGTGAGGCCGTCCAACGAGCGATGACCGGCCAGGGAATTATCCATATGCCGATTGAACGGCTCGGCGTATTCCCTCGCCTTCAACAGCCGCGTGTGCTCTGGGTCGGTCCATCGGAGCAGTGGGAGCAGGGTGATGATGCGAAACGACTGACGGAGCGACATCGGGTGGTGGAAGACTATTGCCAAGCCTTCGGCTTTTCGCCGGAAGGCAGACCGTTGAGTCCGCACCTGACACTGGCGCGGGTCAAGGAAGGAGAACGCCACGTCGGCCAGGCCCTGGCCAAGAGCGGTGCCATGGACCGTCCCATTTCATTGGGGTTGTTGGCGGTAGAGTCGATCGTTCTGATGAAAAGTGAACTACGGCCGACCGGATCCGTGTATACGAAGTTGTGGGTAGTGAGAACGGGTGGTAACTACTGCCATGATGTAACATGAATCGCGCACACCGGCCTCCAAACTCACGACACCAAGCCCTCATGGTTCGAGCAGCGAGATCAGAGCGGTGTGGCCTTGCGTTTGGGCCAAATCCATCGGACACTCACCTGAGGACATTCGAGCATTCTTATCCGCTCCGTGCTGCAGCAGCAAGGTTACGATTGCTTGATCACCTCGATACGCCGCGATATGCAAAAGCGTCACTCCGCCCATCCGGGATTGAGTCTTCACATCCGCTCCTTTTCCAACAAGAGTGCCACCACATCCAGCCGTCCCTCTTGTACCGCGATGAAGAGCGGTGTGACGCCGTCCTGCCTCGCGCGATTCACCGCCGCTCCTTGTTCCAGCAGCAGAGCCGCCACGTCGCGATGTCCATTCTTCGCCGCCATGAAAAGCGGCGTGACTCCGCGCTCATCAGCTGCATGTGCATTGACTCCTTGCCCAAGGAAGGTGTTCACTCGAAGAAGATTCCCATCCGCTGCGGCCTGCCGTAGCTTCTCTTCAGGCGCAGTTACGCAGCCACTCAAGAGAACAAGTGCGAGTGTATAGAAGGCTGATCTCCACTGTGACATGACCGACTTGATTCTCCCTGCGACACAGCGAATTGCGAGTGAGAATTTATAAGCGAGAAGGTGGGGGAGTCAACTTGTTCTTGGGTGTTCGGCGAAGCCGCTCGGTCAGCTCCTCATACACAGAGCGGCGATGACCCACGGCCATCAGGCGAATGATGCGTGTTTTTTGATGAACGGCATAGACGATTCGAAAGCGGCGAACGCGATACTTTCGTAACCCGTCGAGTTCCCGCTTGAGGGGCTCTCCACATTCCGGATTAGCGGCAATCGCGCGAATGGCCGACTTGATCAATGGCTTGAGATCGAGATGGAGGGAGCGAATCACGTCCGCCACATGCGGAGGGATGTCCGGTCGGAAGGAGGTCACGCTGTACGTCGCTTCTTGACGGGCGTGAGAGGTTCACCGAACACGTCCTCAAACGAGAGCCCTTTGCGTTTCGTTCTGTAAAAGGACCGACTCTCGGCAATCTGGCTCATGAGTCCAGGATCGCTCAGGACATCCAATGTCTCTTTGAGCCGGGTATATTCATCAACATTCATCAAAATAGCAGCGGGCCGGCCGTTCTTTGTGACGATGACTTCTTCCTCACGCTCTTGTACCCCCGCCACAAGTTCAGGGAGGCGGGTTTTCTAACTTCAGAAAGCGACAACGTTTTTGCCATCGCAAACCTCTTGTGAACGACCATAATTCTGGTCATTAGAATACATCGACGGTGGAGTGCCGTCAAATGCGTTGGCGGCTGCGTGCGGTGCAATGCGCGCAGGAAACGGCGGTTGTCAGGTCTGCGAGCTGAGATGACCCCACGTCTATACGGGAATTCCCTTCTGGAGTCACCACGCCGAGTAGGACGACGAGTGGCCTTCCTTCCGGTAGATCAGCCTACATTCAGAGATTCTTTCTGAGCCGGACGACCTTCCCCCACACGGCGTCCTGGCTCGTCACGGGGATGTCGGCATACTTCCGGTTCAATGGGTGGAGGATGCATTGAGCGCCGATGCGTTTCACTTGACGAAGGAGCATGGCTTCCGGGTCTCCATCCCGATGGTGGGCGATCACATAGTCGTCATGTTTCCACTCGAGGTCCGGATTGACAAAAATCATTTCCTCTTTGCTGAACAAGGGCTCCATCGAATCGTCTTGGACTTTCACGGCGAAGGTGCGCGTCCCCGACACGTCGGTCGCCTCGATCATCGCCTCGGCTTGAAGCACCTCAGGAAGGATTTCCCTTGTTGCGACCTGACCCATTTGGTCCCAGCGCAGCAGCGGAAATTTTTGGATTCGACCGGCCATGGAATGATGAGCCTTGACCGGCAACTCAACCGTCGTTCGTGCGTGCGACAATATGCCGGTGCGCAAGAAGTCCGCGTCCATCCGAAAATACTTGGCGAATTTCTCCCAGACCGTGGGATCGTCCTGAGTTTTGTTGGCAAGAATATTGGTGATTGTTCTGAAAGGGACTCCGACCAGCGAAGCCAATTCCTTTTCCGTCAAACCTTCGCCTAATTCCCTGTGGATGAGGCCTTTAAGATTCAAAGTAAAGACTCTCTACTTGGACTAAATCCCGGGCGCCGTCCTCCCGGAGAGGTCGTTTGATTTCTTCTCGGATACCACGACTCTCTTGCTTTTCTCAAGAGTGAGTCCGGTGCGGCGTCACTGCGATCAACCGATCGGTGCGTTGCTGAGTCCGCGCGGGCCGCTCAACCCGGTTTCAACGCCTCCTCCAGATCGGCGATCACATCCTCGATATCCTCGCAGCGTGATCATTCGACGTATTTGCGCGGTTCCGGCGGGAGGTTGACCGGCCGGTACTCCGGTTTCGCCTTCTCCAGCCGTTCTTGCACGCGGACATGCAACATGGCGGACGGAGGAATCACGCGCACGGAGGGGCGAAGCGTGATGAACGGCGGTTTGTAGGAATCATGCATCGGCTCCATGAGAGGATCGCCGGTGATCGTGGCGGTTCCCTCCTTGGTGAACGTGCCGTCCTTGAACAGCAGGCCATGGGGTTGCGCGCTGCTCAGCATCCATCCGAACGTCAGGTCTGACAAGCCCGTTTCCTTATAACCGCCGCCGATGTCGCAATGGACTCCGGCGAACCACACCTGCTCCACACCTTCGCGCGGGTCCCACAGGGTAGGCGGAAAGCTTTCCCGCTTCTCATCAATGGCGACGGCATGGTAGCCGAAACGGACGTTCGGGTGCAGCGAGGTGTCGTGAAAACTGAACAATAGATGATCGAGGCCGCTGAAGAGTGTGAGAGGAATACCGAGGGCGCCCACCGTGTCCCATACGCCGATGACTTCGATCAACACGTCTCGGCTTTGATAATCTTTGCGGAATTGGGCGGTGATCGTGTCGTTGTTGCGGCGGTAGACGTCGAAGGCATGGCTCGAGAAGGTAGCGTCCAGTCGTTGCCTCGCCGGCACGCCGCATCTGGTCAACATTCCCACGATGCTGCGGGCAGTATAGGCGCCTCTGCTGAACCCAAACAAGTAGATTCGATCACCCTCCTCGTATTGTTCGCATATAAATCGATATCCGGCTTGCAGCTTGAGCTCTAAACCGGCTCCGGTCGCCCCTTCGGCGATTCGTACCGCCCAAATACCATCGGCCCCGACGCCGTCGTCGTAAAAGGCGGTTTGTCCTTGGATCGATTTGACGAGCACGCCGGCCTGGCGGATCTGCGCCTCGCCCGGCAGAAGGGCAAAGAACTTGAAGACATTCGTCTCATCCGGTGTCGTGCCGACGTTCGGGGTCTTTGAATCCGGATGGTCCCAGGTGCCGTCGGTACAGACGACGATGTTTTTTGACATGGACTTCTCCTTTCCTGACCGACCGCGTATCTTGTCGGCATTGACGCCCAGCGTTATGTCTTACACCAGATCGAGAGACTCACACTCTAAAGGCAGCACTTTTCACGTAGGTTTCAGGTTGATCTTGACTTGCGAATCGTGCGACACGCTGCAAAGTATTTGCCTAACCTGGAGAAACAAATGAGACCGTACGAAATGTGACGGGTAGATGAGTGTTCTAGGAACAAATGAGGAACGGCGTGCTGCCAATATCGTGTCACGAATGCATAGGTGTGTCAAAATGACGGATCAAGGAGTCTACTTGCCTGCATAGCCTTTGAATGCTTCCATCCGCAGATTCAGACTAGGTTTCCCCTGGCTGCTTGGGTATAATCCATCGGATTCATTCCTTTCATCTTGTTAGGAGACCTGTATGTCCGAAAAAGACGATAAGAAGCGCGCACTCGACTTAGCCCTGTCCCAGATCGAGAAGCAGTATGGGAAGGGTGCCATCATGAAGCTGGGGGCCGAGGAGAAGGTCGATGTGCCGGCGATTTCCACTGGTTCTCTGAGCCTCGACATTGCCCTCGGGGTAGGCGGGCTTCCACGTGGGCGGGTCATTGAAATCTTCGGACCGGAGGCTTCTGGGAAGACGACCATGACGCTGCACTGCATTGCCGAGGTGCAAAAGGCAGGTGGCGTCGCTGCGTTCATCGATGCGGAACATGCGTTGGATTTGACCTATGCCAAGAAACTGGGTGTGCAGGCCGACGACCTGCTTGTGTCTCAGCCGGACACGGGTGAACAGGCCTTGGAGATTGCGGAAACGTTGGTGCGGAGCGGCGCCGTTGATCTGATCGTCGTCGATTCAGTCGCGGCGTTGACGCCTCGTGCCGAGATCGAAGGCGAAATGGGCGACGCCCATATGGGCCTTCAGGCACGGCTCATGTCGCAAGCGCTGAGAAAGCTGACCGCCGCCATTGCCAAGTCCCTGACGACGGTGATCTTCATCAATCAAATCCGCATGAAGCTCGGCGTGATGTTTGGGAATCCGGAGACGACGACCGGGGGAAATGCGCTCAAGTTCTATTCGTCCGTCCGGCTGGACATCCGCCGCATCGAATCGATTAAGGAAGGTCAGGAGGTGATGGGGAGTCGTGTCCGTGTGAAGGTCGTGAAGAACAAGATGGCGCCGCCGTTTCGTCAGGCGGAGTTCGATATCATGTTCGCCGAGGGGATTTCCAAGACCGGTGAATTCGTGGATATGGGCGTCGAGAAGAAGCTCATCGAAAAATCCGGCGCCTGGTATTCCTACAAGGGAGAGCGAATCGGCCAGGGGCGCGATGCTGCCAGAGATTTCCTCAAGAACAATGTATCCGCAGCCCGCGAGATCGAAATGAAAGTTCGCGAGGCGGCCGGTGTTCCGGCGCGGAGTGAGAAAAAAACTGAGACCAAAGAAGAAAAGCCTGCCGGGCGCGGCGAAGAAAAGCGGACGCATCGGTAGCCGGAAAAGCGTACGGCTTCGCTCCCCATCCGTATCTACGAGTCCGGTTGACGTCGTTCACCTCGCGATTTGCTTCTTGGCAAAAAGAGATCGGACGATCACCCAGGTTGAACAGTTTCTCAGATCGAAAGGAGCCTCGTCTCTTCAAGTCACACAAGCGATTCACCGATTGTCGGACCTCCGGTACCTCAACGATCACGCCTATGCACAGCGATGGGTCAACAAACGGCTGGCCGTTCGGCCGATGGGGGAAGAACGACTGAAGGCCGAATTGCAGGCCAAAGGAATTTCCGAGGCCTTGGCCGCTCGGGTGACAGCTGAGGCTCTCCGTGAAGTAGATGAAAGGGTATTGGCTCAGCGCGCGCTTCAGTCTGCTCAACGCCATGACCGTCGAGTGACTTCGCCTCAGATGGTGCGTCTTCTCCGTCAACGGGGTTTCAGTGAGGAGACCATTGATCGTATGATAGAGGAGTCCGGGATGAACGAGGAACCTGTGTATGAAGAATAGTGCAACTGATCTGCGACGGGCCTTTATCCGGTATTTCGAGGAGCAGGGGCATCAGGCAGTGCCGAGCGCTTCTCTCCTTCCGCAAGCGGACCCGACCCTGCTCTTCACCAACGCCGGCATGAATCAATTCAAGCGGGTCTTCCTCGGAGAAGAACTCCGTCTCTACAAGAGAGCCGTGTCCGTGCAGAAATGCCTTCGCGCCGGCGGGAAACACAATGATCTCGA
Organism: uncultured Nitrospiraceae bacterium; assembly: GCA_963849655.1. Taxonomy (GTDB): domain Bacteria; phylum Nitrospirota; class Nitrospiria; order Nitrospirales; family Nitrospiraceae; genus Nitrospira_D. Next base: position 14,129 of record CAWKJK010000068.1, on the reverse strand, counting down.
AAACGTAGGCTACACCAGGCGCCACCACACGTTCTTCGAGATGCTCGGCAACTTTTCGTTCGGCGATTACTTCAAGGACGATGCCATCAGATTCGGATGGGAGTTTCTGACGCAGACGGTCGGACTGCAGAAAGACCGGATGTGGGTGACGATCTTCCGCGAGGACGATGATGCGGAGAAGTTGTGGAAGAAGATCGGTGTCATGCCGTCGCGCATCATGCGGTGCGGAGAAAAAGACAACTTCTGGCAAATGGCGGACACCGGTCCCTGCGGCCCCTGCTCGGAAATCCACTTCGATCAGGGCCCATCCGTGCCCGGCGAGGACCTGCCGAACGGCGAGGGCGACCGGGTGATCGAGATCTGGAATCTCGTCTTCATGCAGTACAACCGCGACGCTTCCGGAACGCTCCACCCGCTGCCGAAACCGAGCATCGACACAGGGATGGGGCTCGAGCGGTTGACCGCCGTGGCCCAAGGTGTCTACAGCAACTACGACAGCGATCTCTTCACGCCGCTGCTTGCGGCTATCGCCGGACGGGCCGGCGCCGAGTACGGCAAGAAGGAATCTTCGGACCGTTCGATGCGCGTGATTGTAGACCATCTGCGCGCCATCACGTTTTTGATGACGGATGGCGTGCTGCCGTCGAACGAGGGGCGGGGGTATGTGTTGAGGCGGATTCTGCGCCGCGCGGCCCGCCATGGCCGACTGCTCGGCATTGTCGAGCCCTTCCTGCACGAACTTAGCGCAACGGTCGTGGACCAGATGGCCGTCGCCTATTCGGAAGTGCGCGCGGCATCCGGCACGATCGCCGAAGCGACGAAGGGCGAAGAGGAGCGGTTTATCGCGACGCTCGACCAGGGCTTGCCGATTTTGAACGAGATGATCGAACGGACGAAGGCGGCGAAGCAGAACAGTCCTGGCGGGGGACGACGTCTTCAAACTCTATGACACTTACGGCTTCCCCATGGATTTGATCACCGAGGCCTGCCGGGAACAGGGCATGACGGTCGACGAATCCGGTTTCAATGCGGCGATCGAAGAACAACGGACTCGCGCGCGCAAGACCGGCGGATTCGAACAGGAAACGTCCAGACCGGCCGTCGCAGAGCTGGCCAAGCGGATCGGGGCGACGACATTCGTTGGTTATGAGCATCTGGAAAGCGACGGCGTCTTGTGGGCGATTCTGAAAGGCGAGCAACTGGTGAAAGAAGCGGTAGAAGGGGAGACGGTCGAGCTGGCGATGGATGTCACACCCTTCTATGCCGAAGGCGGTGGTCAGGTCGGAGACCAGGGAACATTGGCGGGGCCTGAAGGGGTGGTCGATATCAAGGAGACGACGAGGCCGGCGCCGACGGTCATCTTGCACAAGGGAATCGTCCGCAAGGGGCGTGTTCGAGAAGGTGAACGCCTGCACATGTCAGTGAATGCCTCCATGCGCCGGGATGCTGCGCGCAATCATACGGCGACGCATCTGGTCCATGCGGCCCTGCGTGATTTGCTGGGACCGCATGTAAAGCAGTATGGATCGCTCGTCGGACCCAACCGCCTTCGGTTTGACTTCGCCCATTTTCGATCGCTGTCGTCCCGCGACATCGACGATATCGAATCGACGGTGAATGAAGAAATCCGCAAGAACGAGGCCGTGCGCACCGAAGTGATGAGCGTTCAGGACGCAGTGGCGAACGGCGCCCTGGCGTTCTTTGGCGACAAGTATGGCGAACAGGTGCGTGTCGTGAGCGTCGAGTCGTTCAGCAAAGAACTGTGCGGCGGCACCCATTGCCGGCAGACGGGTGACATCGGGCTCTTCCGCATTGTCTCGGAAGGGGGCGTGGCGGCCGGTGTGCGCCGGATTGAAGCTCAGACCGGTAGCGGCGCGTACGGACTCATGAAAAAGCTCGATGCCGATGTCCGCGAGCTGTCGGATCTGTTGAAGTCGGGGCAATCCGAGCTGGTCGTCAAGACCCGCAAGCTAATGGCGCAGCTCAAGGACAAGGAGCGAGAACTGGAAGAGCTGAAATTGAAAGTGGCCGGCGGCGCTTCGGTCGCCTCGAACGCTCGGACAGTTGTCGGGGTGACGGTGCATACGCAGCGGACGGATGGCCTGGATGTGAACGGCATGCGAGCACTGGCGGATCAGCTTCGGGATAAGCTGAAGAGCGGCGTCATTGCGTTGGGCGCGGCGACCGGCGACGGCAAGGTTTCGCTCCTGGTCGTGGTGACGAAAGATTTGATCGGCACGCTCAAAGCCGGGGAGCTCATCAAAGCCATGGCGTCCGAGGTGGGTGGAACCGGAGGCGGCCGGCCGGAAATGGCGCAGGCCGGAGGGAAGGACGCAGCCAAGCTCGACGCCGCGTTGGAAAAGGTTTTTGGCCTGGTTGAAACCACCCTCCGGCGGTAGAATCATGCCTGGCCGCATTCTCGCGCTCGATTACGGCACCAAGCGGATCGGCGTCGCGCTCAGCGACGAATTGGGCTGGACGGCGCAGCCGCTTGAAACCTTTGAACGGAAGACGCTGGATCGGGATGTCGCCCATATCGCCGCGTTGGTCGGAATGCACAATGTGGAGCGGGTGGTGCTGGGATTGCCGCTTCAGCTGGACGGACGGGAAGGACCGGCCGTTCAGGCGATGCGCGAGTTTACCGTGAAACTGGAAGGGGGCTTGTCCGTGCCGGTCGTCCGATGGGACGAGCGGATGACGACGAAAGCGGCGGAACAGTTGTTGATCGCCGCCGATGTCAGCAGGAAGAAACGTAAAGGCATCGTCGATCGTATTGCGGCCGCGATTCTCCTGCAAAGTTACCTTGAAGCGCAGGACCAGGTCTCCGCTCAATCCGTCGGAGGCCGGCCTGCCGAGGAGACGTTGGAAGAGCGCGGTGGAATTGTCTCCTAACGATCGATCCTATGACACTGCGTCTGATCCTCATCATATTGATCGCCGTCGTCGCGCTCGCCGGCGTGGCCGGATATCAGATGATTCGGTGGGCTGAAGCGCCCGTCCTTTCCGAGTCAGACCATCCTCCGCAGAAAATCGTCGTGATCCCGGAAGGCGCGACGTTTCAACAAGCTGCGGCCTTGCTCGAACGGGAACAATTGATCAGGAGCCGTTCGGCGTTTCTGCTTCTTGGAAAATCCCAAGAGGTTGACCGCAAGATTCATCCCGGAGAGTATGAGTTCAACGCCGCCATGGCCCCGGCGGAGATTCTTGCCAAGTTGCTGGCCGGACGCGTGGTGCTTCATTCGATCACGATTCCCGAAGGATATACGATCCTTCAAATCGCCGATGTGCTGGACGAACATCGCATCACGAATCGCGCGGAATTTATCCGATTGGCCGCTGACAAGTCCTTCGTCAAGACGTTGGGAATTTCTGCGGATACGGCGGAAGGATATCTCTACCCCGACACCTATCGATTTGCCAGGCCGACGGCCGCCAAAGATGTCATCAAAGCCATGGTGGAGCAACTCGGGCAGTGTGATGACTCCGGAATGGCAGGCACGGGCCAAAGACATTCGCTTGACCGTCCATGAAGTGCTTGACCCTGGCTTCAGTGATCGAAAAAGAGACCGGTGTCGGAGACGAACGTCCCCACATCTCCTCCGTATTCCATAATCGGCTGAAGAAACATATTCCCCTGCAGAGCGATCCGACGGTGATCTATGGGCTGCCGACTTTCGATGGAAATCTTCGCAAAAAAGATCTCACCCATCCCAGTCCCTACAATACCTATCGGTGGGCCGGTCTGCCGCCCGGGCCGATCGCCAATCCCGGGGCACAGTCGATCCGTGCCGCCTTGTATCCCCTGCCTTCTGCGTATCTCTACTTCGTCTCGAAGAACGACGGAACGCATCAATTCTCTGCGACGCTCATAGAACATAACAAAGCGGTGGAAAAGTACCAGAAGCGCCCCTTCCGACGAGGAAATCACTCGCAGACCTTTATGACTCCCGCCGGACAGACAGCACGACCACAAGGAAGGAGTATCGTAAGGCATGTCAGGATGGAATCTCCCTGCTCTGATCGACCACACGGTATTGAGGCCGGATGCGACGAAAGTCGAGGTGCTTCGGTTGTGTGAAGAGGCGAAGGCCAACGGTTTCACGGTCATTTTTGTCCCGCCATGCTACATCGATGAAGCGGTGGCGGCAGTGGCCGGCACCGATATTCGCGTCGGTATTCCCATTGGGTTTCCATTAGGGGGGCATAGCACAAAGACCAAGGTGGCCGAAGCCGTCGAGGCCGTGCAGCGGGGCGCAACGGTGTTGGACATGGTGCTGAATATCAGCAGGCTGAAGTCATCCGATCATGATTATGTCCGAACGGACATCGCTGAAGTCGTGAAGTCCACCATGCGTGTCGAGCATAAAGTGATCCTGGAAACCTGTTATCTCACGCATCAGGAGAAACGAACGGCCTGTCATCTGATCGTGGAAGCCGGGGCCGACTACGTGAAGACATCCACCGGCTTCGGAGCTGCGGGAGCAACCGTTGAAGATGTACGGTTGCTGAAGGACAGCCGTAGCGGGACGGGCAAAGGTCAAGGCCTCAGGCGGCATTCGCGATTGGAAGACGACGCTCGCGATGCTGGAAGCGGGAGCCGATAGGATTGGGACCAGTGCCGGCCTCAAGATCATCCAAGAGTGGCGGGCGGCCATCCATCAACAAGCATAAAGCCGTACTGAGCGTGGACGTGGATTTCGGTTGCTCAGCAACGCCCAGAATATGTGCATCGGTATTTGTTGCGTCATCGAGCGGCATAATAGCTGTTGCTCGCCTGCCTAGGTACACATGTCGGTCCCATACGCATCTATGTCGGACTACGGCGACTTGGTATAGTACGCTGATGATCAATCGAGTTATTCTGTTGGTTGTCGATGGGTTTGGGGTGGGGACGTTGCCGGACGGCGCCGACTACGGCGATGCCGAGGCGAACACTCTCGTGCACCTGGCCGAGACGGTCGATGGACTGAGTTTACCCAATTTCGAGATGCTCGGGCTGGGGCATCTCGCTTCGATCAAAGGCGTACGAGCGATGGTCCAGCCGAACGGCTCTTTTGGTCGGCTGGGATTCGCATCGCCGGGTAAAGATTCCGTCGTCGGATACTGGGAAATCGGCGGGGTGATCCAGAAAGAAGCCTGGACGATCTGCGGGTCAGGCGTTCCCACTAAAATCGTCGACGCTGTTGAGCAGAGATTCGGCAGAAAGTCGATCGGCAGAGGCATCTCCTCTATGGGGGTCATGCTCCGCCGCTACAGTATGGAGCATATGGCCACCGGAGCGCCTATTCTGTGGACGGATGGAGGCAATACGTGCTTTGTAGCCATGCATGAATCCATCATGGCACCGGCGGAATTCCAACAGCGATGTCGCGAGATCCGGAAAGTCGTGAAAGATGCGGGGACGCTCATTCGTGTCGTCGGGCAGCCGGTCATCGGCGGGCATGACTTGCTTCGGCCGCAGGTCGGACGAAAGGACTTTGTGATCGAACCGCCGGGTGTGACGATGTTGGATGTCTTGAGCCGATCCGGCCAGATCGCGATGGGCGTCGGAAAAGTCTATGATCTCTTTAGTGGACGAGGGTTGACGAAATCCTTCCCGGCCGCATCGGGGATGGCGGCTTTTGATGAAGTCATCGGCATGTTGAATAAGGTGCCCCGCGGTCTCATCTGTGCCAGTCTGGATTTGCTGTCCGAAGATGCCGTCCAGTCGGCGACAGCCGTGCAGGAATTTGATCGCCGTTTGCCTGATTTGTTCGAGAGATTGCGTTTCGGCGATATGGTCATTGTGACGGGTGATCATGGGAGAGATTTCTCATTGCCTGAACGGACGTCCACGCGGGAGTATGTTCCGGTCTTCGTGACCGGCCCCAAATTGGCCCAAGGCGTCGATTTGGGAAGCAGACCGACCGCCGCCGATGTAGGACAGACCATTGTGGAGGCGCTTCAGGCCGAGCGATTACCGGTTGGTGAGAGTTTCCTGGATGCGCTCAGGCCGGGATAGTCATGAGTAAGAAGTGAAGGTTAAGGATGAGCGGTAACACGTGAGACCAAGGACGAGAAGGGAGTAGGATGAGGTAAGAACGTGTCTTATGAGGACAGACTAAAAGAACTCGGATTCACCCTGCCGGCTCCTCCAACGCCCGTGGCAAACTATGTGCCGGTAGTCAGGACAGGTCACCTGCTGTTTCTCTCCGGTGTATTACCTTCCTGCGATGGGCGGCTTGTTCTGACCGGCAAGCTCGGAGAGCATCTCACAGTCGAACAGGGGGTTGAGGCAGCCAGAGTGGCGGTGCTGAATGGCTTAAGTATCGTCCGGAGCGAAGCCGGATCGCTGGATCGGGTCAAGCAGATCGTCAAGATGGTCGGCTATATCGCCTCGGCTCCCGGCTTTACCGATCAACCGCAAGTGTTGAACGGCGCATCTGATCTGCTTGTGTCCGTGTTTGGAGAAGCAGGCCACCATGCACGGGTGGCCGTCGGTGCCGCGGAATTGCCACGCCTGGCTCCCATCGAAATCGAACTGATAGTGGAACTGCGTTCGTGATAGTCACATACAGCCCTAGTGAAAACCCTTGTTTTCGAGTCTAGGGGTTTACCTAGACTATGGCATGCAGTAAGCTGTTTATTGCTTCGATGCTTCTTTCGAGTCCAAGGAGTATCGTCTATGCATGAAGGCAAGGCTGCTGATCCTCCTCCCAAATCTTGTATTCCTGATTCCGAACCAGTTGGTTATCAAGAGACGATATCAGTAGAGAAACAAGAAACGCCCAAGCCACTCCCTTCCGAGTGGGATGATCTACGGCGCATGAATCAGCCGGCTCGGAACTCCGAGGATGAGTCGTACCAGACCGGCGTGCCCATGATTGGTACTACCGGACTTCCAAGTGGTTTGTCGATGCGGTGGCACTCATCGCCGTGCTGGTACTCATCGGCTGGACGTTTCATATCACCCGACTCACCAGCTTGTCTCCCGACTTCGCCTCAATGAAAGTCACCACGGCAATCGGCTTGCTGCTCTTAGCCGGCGCCCTGCTGTTCCTCAACCCGCATATCATCCGTCCAGACCCAAGCAGTACGCGCGTTCGGAACGGGATCGTGTTTGTCTTGGCAGCGATGGCCGGTCTGCTGGGGCTCGGCACCTTGCTCGGATATGCCACGCATATGGAAGGAGAGAGAGTTTCTCCGGCATGGACGGCGCCGGCAACGGCCCTATGCCTGGTGCTCCTTGGAGGAGCCGTCTCCGCTTCGATGAAGCAGAACGCTCGGCACTATGTCTCTCAAAGTCTGGCCGCTGTTGTGATGTTCATCTGTTCGCTTGCCGTGCTTGGGTATCTCTTCCATAAGCAATCGCTCTATGCCATACCGTCGTACAAGTCGATGGCGCTGCACACGGCCGTCTCGTTTGTGTTGCTGAGTCTCGCCCTGCTCTGTCTCCGGCCCGATCAAGGGCTGATGAAAACGGCGACAGCCGGCACGGCGGGGGGCTCGATGCTGCAACGCATGGTCCCGCTGATGGTGGGAATGGTCCTCATCATCGGATGGGTCCACCTGATGGGAGAAACGGTCGGATTGTATAATAGCCGCTTCAGCCTTCTCATGGCTGTTGGGATGAGTGTGGTGGGATTCAGCATCATCCTGTGGACAGTAGCGGGGTCCTTGAACCAAATCGATGCGGCAAAGGGGTTGAGCGAGCGACGTTTGCAGCATGCCATCAAGCAACTTCGCGCCTCCGACGAACAAAAGACCCGCCTCCTCTATACGGTGAGCCATGAATATCGCACCCCACTGAACGGGATCATCGGCATCAGCCGGTTCTTGCTGAATCGTGCCGACGGTCCGCTGACGCCGGAGCAGGACAAACAAATCACGATGATGCAGACAGGCGCCCAGCAACTGTTGGTCCTCATCGATGCGATGCTGGATCTCGATAAGATCAAAACCGGCAAGTTGCAGCCGGCATCCCGCCGATGTACGGTGCCCTCATTGTTCCAGAGCCTACGCGCCGCCGCAGAACTGTTTCCTTCACGACCCGGCGTGAGTCTTGTTCTAAAGGAGCCTGACTCCCTACCCGAACTCATGACTGACGACACCCTGTTGAGCCGCATTCTCTACAATTTCGTCCACAATGCGGTGAAATATACCGAGCATGGCACGATCATTGTCTCGGCTGAGGCGGTCTCAAACGGCCAGGCTGTTCGTTTTGTCGTGTGCGACAGCGGGATCGGCATCGCGCCCGAAGATCAGGCTCGCATCTTCGACGAATTTGTCCAAATCCGTCATCCCTTGCAACAGGGGATCAGAGGACAGGGCCTCGGCCTAGCGCTGTGCAAACGGCTTGCCGATGTGCTTGATGCCGGCATCATGGTTGAGAGTCAGTCTGGGAAAGGCTCGACCTTTTCGGTCACGGTGCCCTGTGAGCAGAAAACATCGGTGGTAATGGTCGAAGATGAATGGCAAGAACAAGTGGTTATGGCTGAGAGCGGAAAATCCAAGAGTGCCGACTGCCGGTCCGGGTCTCCGATGAGTCTCGTGAGAGTGATATGACCCAGACCATCGCCGAATCCGATTACCCGACCATTCTCGTTGTCGATGATAACCCGGCCGCCTTGTACGTGAAGAGTCGACTGCTCAGCCGGCAGGATTATAAAATCATTGAAGTGGACAACGGTGCCGACGCCCTTACCGTTGCCGCCGCAGAACGCCCTGCGCTCATCCTGCTCGACGTCAACTTATCGGACATCAGCGGCTTTGATGTCTGCCAGCAGCTCAAAACTCAGCCTGAGACGAAGTTCATCAAAGTACTACAGACCTCCGCCGCCCGCATCAACGCACCGGATCGGGTGAAAAGCCTGGAAGTCGGGGCGGATGCCTATTTGGTCGAACCGGCGGAAGAAGAGGAGTTGATCGGCACTGTGCGGGCACTGCTCAAGCTCGCCCAGCAGGAACGGGACAATCAGCGGCTCATCGAACGCCTCACCGAGAGCGAAATGCGCTATCGGTCTCTCATCGAACGCATGCCGGCGGCCATGTACACAGTCGATCGAAACGGTCGTATCACGTTTTATAACGATCAAGCAGCCGAATTGTGGGGTCGCAGGCCGAACCTCGGCGACAGCGAAAGTCGGTTTCGGGCTCGCACAAGCTGCTGTGGCCGGATGGGACCGCGCTGTCGCACGACAAGACGCCCATGGCCGATGCGGTGCAGGATGGCACAGCGCTGCATGGTCAGGACGTCATCCTCGAACGCTCCGACGGCACAAGGCGTCACGTGATCGTCCACATCGATCCGCTGCGAGATGCCGAAGGACACATCGTCGGCGCGGTGAACTTGTTCACGGACATCACCGCGCGCAAGCTGGTGGAAGACGCGGTGCGCTCTAGCGAAGAACGGTTCCGCATGCTGGCCGAAGCGATGCCGCATTTCGTGTGGCATACCGACGAGCAGGGCGAGACAGAGTTCGAAAATCAACGGTGGTACGACTATACGGGACTGACGCATGAGACGACGAGACACGGCGGCTGGCTCACGGTCCAACACCCCGACGATGCGCCAAGATTGGCTGATGCGTGGAAGAAAGCCGTCGAGACAGGCGAGGAGTGCGATGCCGAAACTAGGTTCCAGCGTGCCGCCGACGGAACCTATCGATGGTTTCGTGTGAGAGGGGCGCCGGTGCGGGATGCTGAAGGTCGCATTCGGTCATGGGTGGGGACCTGTACCGATATCCATGATCGCAAAGAAGCAGAGCTGGCCCTACGCGAGAGCGAAGAGCGCTATCGCGCAACCTTTGCCAATGCGGCTGTCGGCATCGCCCACATCGGACTGGACGGCCGGTGGCTACAGTTCAACGATTCCTTATGCACGATCACCGGCTATTTCCGTGAAGAATTGCTCACGATGACGTTCGTGGATATCACCTCTCCCGGCGATCTCAAGGCAGAATGGGCGCAAGCACGTAGCGCGCTGGCGGGCGAGATTGAAACCTATTCAATGGAAAAGCGCTATGTACGAAAGGATGGTTCGCTCATCTGGGTTAATAAGACGGTATCGCTCCTCCGAGATGCACATCGCAAGCCGCTTCATTTCATTTGCATCATTGAGGATATTGATGATCGGAAGCAGGCGGAGGAAGCACTGCGCGAGGCGCAAGCGCGCTTGTACCGCTGGAACGTGGAGCTCGAACAGGCGGTGAACATGAAGACGACAGAATTGCGGCAGTCACAGGACCGTCTGCGCGCGTTGACGAGCGAGTTGAACTTGGCGGAACAACGTGAACGGAAACGCCTGGCTACCGAATTGCACGACCATCTGCAGCAGATGTTGGTCGTCGGCAAGTTGACGATCGGACAGGGCAAGCGGGCAGCAATCGGCGTGCCGGCCTGTGAAACTGTCTTGAAGAAGGTCGATGACATCTTGTCCGATGCGTTGACCTATAGCCGGACGTTGGTGGCGGAACTCAGCCCGCCGGTCCTGCGTGATCATGGTTTGACCGCCAGTCTCAAATGGCTCGCCGAGTACATGAAGAAAAAGCATGAGCAAACCGTGGCCGTCGTCGTGCCTGAGGATCAAGGTCTCAACCTGCCGGAAGATCAACGTGTGTTGCTCTTTCAATCGGTGCGGGAACTTCTGATCAATTCAGCCAAACATGCCGGAACAGGGCAGGCCGCTCTCACAATGGAACAGCGAGCGGATCATCTCTGCATCACCGTGAAGGATGAAGGAAAGGGGTTCGATCTTGCTGCTGTAGCAGCGGCAGGGGTGCCGAGCGGTGGGATTTCATCCAAGTTTGGTTTATATAGCATCCAGGAGCGGATGCGGGCATTGGGCGGCTCGTTCACCATTGACTCCGCTCCTGGGCACGGGACCATTGCGATGCTGACTTTGCCGCTGGCCGGAAGCGCGGAGGACAACCAGCTGAATCCTTCAGTCACTGAATCCGAGAATGCCTGGGCAACGGTTCCTGCCGATGAGGCCGATAGTCTCACGAAAGGCCGGATGATGGTGCCGGTGTTGCTCGTGGATGATCATGCGATGGTGCGGCAAGGGCTGCGATCGGTGCTGGATGCCTATGCGGATATTCAGGTCATCGGAGAGGCCCGAGACGGCGTGGAGGCGGTGAAATTGGTCGAGAAGCTCCGACCTCAAGTGGTGGTGATGGACATCAATATGCCGAAGATGAATGGGATCGAAGCCACGATGCAGATCAAAGCCAAGTGGCCGGAGACCACGATCATCGGCATTTCCGTGAACGTCGGGGACGACAACAACGATGCGATGCAGCGAGCCGGAGCGGTTACGCTGCTGACCAAAGAAGCAGCGGTGGAGCAACTCCACGATACGATCGTTCAGGCTGTCGGTTCACAAGCCACGTAAGGAGGTCCGGTGATTCCACGATAGATCTCCTCCGGCTCTTTTTACGGATGAGATCGTGATGTCCCGCGTCGACCAGCGTGTCGGCTGAACGAATAGAGGTCGGTGCCCCGTCCGATTGTCCGTTGCCTCCTTGACTCCCGAAAAAATGGCTTGTTAAAGTCGGGCATGTTGTGTTTTGAATCTCCGGTATGTCTTTTTTCTTCTCCGATAGGCTGCCCATGAAACAAATCTCTATCTTGACCGCATTTCTCATTTGGCTGGTGTGTCTTGGGGATGGAGCGAACATCTTGATTGCACAGGCCGGCCAGAGGCTCATTGAACTGTCCTCTCGGTCTTCTACTCCTGGCGCAACCTTGGTCCTGAACGGGAAAGGGTTTGGAAGCTTTAAGTCGACCCAGTTTAACCGAGTGACGGTCAACGGGGTGTCGGCGTTAGTGCAGCGATGGGAAGCGGATGTCATCGAGGTCAAGGTTCCCTTCAAGGCGACGAGCGGCTTTGTCGAGGTGTTGATCGGAAAGAAGAAGCTGTTCGCCGGATTTTTGGCTATTGTCGTGCCACGGATCGAGGCCATCACACCGACGGAGGGAGAACGGGGGACGACTCTTCACATCACCGGTCATCATTTCGGCCTCTCGGCAGGTGCGCGCGATCCGAACACGATGTTCGGTGTCAATGACGTGGTGGTCGGCGGGGTCGGGGTGCGCCCCAAGCGATGGAAAGACGACAAAATCGAACTTGAAATTCCACCCAACGCGGTGAGCGGTGATGTCGTGGTTCGGTTGGCTTCCTCCGACCCACTACCGGACGGATCATGCCGTGCTCCGGTCGAGCATGTCGTCAGCAACGCCGTTTCGTTGAAACTGATTCCGTCCGTTCGAGTGGATCCGATCAGTGGACCTGTCGGTACGAAAGTGGTCTTGTTCGGCCAGGGGTTTGGAGATGCCAAAGAACTGATGGATGATGCCGTGCTGATCGGCGGCCGTCCGGTCGCCATCGCTCAATGGAAGGACGACGTTGCATCGTCTTTCATGTCCCGCTCGATGCGGAGTCGGGTCCGCTGTGCTGAAACATCAAGGGCGGGAACGAGTGCTTGCGCAGTTTACGGTCCATGTTCCCCGCGTCATTTCCATGAGTCCCGCCGGCGCGCCCATCGGGACGTTGTCTGCGTATCGAACGGCGAGCACTTTGGGTTTTATTCAGAGAGCGGGTCGACTCCCTACAACTTCACGGATTTTGATCCCGGTGGGAATCGCGTCGAAATCGGAGGAGTGCCGGCGGTGATCTATCGCTGGAACGACGACCGAATCGATGTCTGGGTGCCGTTCAGCGTGAAAACCGGCAAGGTCGTTATTTACCGGAGCGCCAACCGGCCGAACATAGGCGGGCTCTGTTGTGCCGAGCGAGGGACCCAAGCCACTGAGGCCGGGGACTTCACGCTCGTCACGCCGGTCATCGAGTCGTATGAACCTCGGACAGCCGGGTTGGATGCTACGGTGACGATCAAAGGCCGAGGGTTCGGAACATTTCTCAAGACCGCTGAACATGCCGACCTTGGATTGAATCGAGAAATCCTACAAGCGGCGATCCGACGTGGAAATCACCGAACCAGGTGAACAGGGGACGGTCGTCTCGAATGTGTCACGAACCGAAGTCCTGTTCAATGGAACAGCCGCACTGGTTCAATCATGGACCGATGAAGAAATTGTGGTGCAAGTACCACACCGCAATCTCTACGGGATCGGAAAGAAGGGTGAGTTTTTTGATAACCTGGCGACCGGTCCGTTGGTCATTCGTCGGGGATCATGGGATCTGCTTCCTGATGGAACCTGTTGTTCACCGAAGAAGTGGGTCACCTTTGAAGCTGGACCGTTCACCATCGAAGCGAAAGGGCTTCCCGACCCAAGCTACTGGGATGACAACAGACCGGATACGAGCACCAATCAATAATGCTGATTTGGCTCCATCTCGGTCGCGTCTGCCGAGGGAACGTGTTCGCGTCACTCTTCGTCCTCTTCGGCATGATTGTAGTGCCTCAATCGGCTGGGAGCGCAGACTCCGACTTTTCCATCACCACTCAGGCGAGTCGCACGACATCCACCTTGATGAGCATCCAGTTTCGTACGCCCCAACATGGGTGGGCGGTAGGAACCGGAGGAGTAATACTCAAAACCACCGATGGCGGGAAGAAGTGGAGGCGGGCGACAAGCGGAACTTCTGTTCTGTTAACGTCTGTGTTCTTTACCGACTCATCAAAAGGCTGGGCGACAGGGGCTGGAGGGACACTGAAATACACGACTGATGGGGGGGAGTCATGGGGTTCTCAACCCTGGAGACTGCAGCAGCCACTGTACGCAGTCTATTTTACATCGCCGAAATTGGGGTGGGTCGTCGGGGGAGGAGGAACGATCTTACACACAGCCGATGGTGGTGAGCATTGGACGGAGCAAGTGAGCGGCACGACCGCGGCGCTCTATGCGGCGCACTTTCTCAATGACCGGAAGGGCGCGATCGTCGGCGCGCTGGGTACCGCCCTTTCGACGGACGATGGAGGCGCTACCTGGAAGCCGCAAGAAACGCAGAGCGCGGTGACCTTGTTCGATGTCTTTTTCACCGATTCCACGACCGGTTGGGCGGTCGGCAATGCGGGGGCCATGTTTCAGACGACAGACAGTGGGACCACATGGGTTGATCAAACGTTGCCTTGCGGCAAGACCTGCACGAGAGTCATTGATCTCTTGAAGATTCGTTTCATAAACCG
>CAWKJK010000067.1:0-50326 GCA_963849655.1 uncultured Nitrospiraceae bacterium | reverse complement strand
TGAATTCAGGTGAGATGCCGAGTTGAGAACAGATCGACTGCGCACTATTCGGGATAACAGGATATGCGGCCAGGCTGAGGCACCGGAGCGTCTCTGCCATGGTGTAGAGGATTGTCCGGAGTGTTTCGGCGTCGTTCATACTCTTGGTCAATGTCCATGGCGCAGTCTTGTCGACATACTGATTGGCAAGTTGAACGACATGCCAAATAGCTTCGAGCGCCCGATTAAATTCCAATTGCTCGAAATGGCGTGGCAACACTTCGTTCAAAAGAGATACCGTGGCCCGTTCAAGCGCCCACTCTGCTGGCCCAATTTTTTCTGGAGCCGGTATCTGTCCTGCTTGAGTTCGCTCAATCAGAGTCAGTGTGCGACTGAGGAGATTGCCCAGACCATTGGCGAGGTCGCTGTTCACACGGGTGATCATGGCCGACTGGGAAAAATCCCCATCCTGTCCGAACGGCACTTCGCGCAATAAGAAATACCGAAATGCATCTACGCCGAATTCGTCGACCATCTTGTTCGGATCGACGACGTTGCCGCGGCTCTTGGACATCTTCTCGCCGTCCACGGGTCCACCAGCCATGGGCGAAGATGGTTTCAGGTAATGGAAGGTTCAATGCCATCAGCATCGTGGACCAATAGACGGCGTGCGTCGTCAAGATATCTTTGCCGACAAGATGGACGTTCGCCGGCCAAAATCGGTTGCCCGCTGGCTTTTCCCGGGGAAGGTATTCCAAGGCGGAGATGTAATTCACCAGCGCATCGAACCAGACATAGGTCACATAGTTGTTATCAAATGGTAGTTCGATGCCCCAGGAGAGTCTGGACTTCGGACGGGAGATTGAAAGATCTCCGAGTTTCTGGGTTTGCAAGAAGCCGAGGACTTCGTTTCTCCGTGACTCCGGACGAATGAAATTCGGATGTGTCGTGATGTGTTCGATCAAGCGATCCTGGTATTGCCCCATCTTGAAGAAGTAGTTGTGTTCGCTGAGTTTCTCGACGGGGCGCTTACAGTCCGGACAAAGACCGGACTCCACGTCTTTTTCGGTCCAAAATCGTTCATCGAAGGTGCAATACCATCCGGTGTACGAATCCTTGTAGATCAGCTGCTTGTCGTAGAGCTGCTCCAAGCATCGCTGAACCACCGATTTGTGCTCCGGATCCGTTGTCCTGATGAAGGCGGTGTTCGAGATATTCAGCTTCTTCCAGAGAGTCTCAAATTGCGGGGCCAGCTTGTCGCAGTGGACTTGTGGATCGATGCCGGCTTTGGCGGCCGCCTGTTGCACTTTCTGACCATGTTCATCGAGGCCGGTGAGGAAGAATACCTCGCGCCCGTGCAGGCGCCAGTAGCGCGCCAGCACGTCCGCCGTTATGGTGGTGTAGGCATGACCGATATGCGGGACATCATTGACATAGTAAATCGGGGTGGTGATGTAAAACGTATTTTCGTTCACCATAGCGAAGCAAGATAACAGGTTGAAAGCGCCTATTTCTAGGCAGAGACTCCGGAAGGTACAAGCGCGAGAGCCTCACGCAGTCGAAGGAAGGTCGTTTCCAGAGCCATCTGCAGGTTCACGTGTCGTGTGGCTTGCTGTTCGGTCCGTTCAATGTCATTCAAGATGGTCAGGAGAGTGTCGACGTCCGCTCGCTGGGCGTATCGTCGTAGGTCGGCGAGTTGGTCGAGGTGGAGGATCTGATCCTGATCTCCATCCACCATGACGATGACAAGATCACGGATCCATCGCGCAAGCCATGCGAGGGTTTCTTCTCCGCGGTCTGTCTTAGCCAAGCTTTCCGATGCAGAGAGAATAGCCGCGCTCGATGTCAAGCTTTCCACCTTCACCAAAGTCAGGCATTCTTGTTGTTGCGCACGAACTTCTGCAACATTCGCCGTGAGCGCTTCTCCGATACGGCCATCGGCGAAGACCGCCAAGAAACGGGCATCGGCCGGAGGAAGTTCCCGCTTGAGTATCAGCGCGGCTTCAACTTGCGTGCGGGCGGGCGTCGTGAAACGGAGCGCTTGGCAGCGTGATCGAATAGTAATGGGAAGCGCATGGAGCCGGCTGGTGACCAGAATGAAGAGACTATGGCCCGGCGGCTCTTCCAAGGTCTTGAGGAGGGCATTGGCGGCACCGATGGTCAATCGGTCCGCGTCGTCAATCAGGCAAATCTTTCGTTCCCCAATGAGTGGTCGATAGACGAACTGTTGCTCGATCTCCCGCACTTGCTCGATTTTGATTTGCGGCGTTGCTGCTTTCGGATCGGGCTCGATGATGAAGTAATCCGGGTGCGTTCGCGCGGCTATCTGCAGACAGGATCGGCAACGTCCACAGCTGTCCTGAGCCTCCGCCTGCGAGGGCTGCTCGCAGTTGAGGGACTGGGCCAGCCTCACGGCGGTCATCAACTTTCCGATCTTGGACTCACCATAGAAGAGATATGCATGGGCCAAGCGTCCATTGCACAAGGCCGTTCGAAGTAGGGAAATGGGTTGCTCGTGGCCTGTGATGTCGGCGAAAGGCATGGCTATCAGCGTCTCGATGTCCGTCTGGGATAGGTTGTGAACCGGGTCATGACCAGCTCTTCTACGGTTTGTGCTACCGATTCCAGAGGTTGTGTGGAATCGATCACCAGGATGCGTCGAGGTTCTCGTCGTGCCAACGCGTGAAAGCCCGCACGGACTTTCCGGTGAAACTGTTCAGTCTCTCGATCGAGCCGATTTTGTGTGGCGGCGCGGCCACGGCGTCGACTGAGTCCGATAGCTATGGGGACATCGAAGAGCAATGTGAGCTGGGGAGCAAGCTTCCCCGTCGCCAAGTTGTTCATCGTGCGCAACACGCGTAGGTCCAATCCCCGTCCATATCCCTGATAGGCCATCGTCGAGTCTGAGAATCGATCACAGACGACTAACATCCCACGTGCGAGTGCGGGTCTGATGACGTGATCCACATGTTGGCGCCTTGCCGCAAAAATGAGATAGGCTTCCGTTTCCGGGGCGATCGTTTCCACCGAATGGTCAAGCAGGATACTCCGCAGACGTTCGGCGAGAAGCGTCCCTCCCGGTTCTCTGGTATGCAGCACGTCCAGACCCTGTGCTGTCAGCCGCTCACAGAGTCTTCGAGCTTGTGTCGTTTTTCCGCTTCCTTCACCGCCTTCCAGCGTGATGAAAATACCTGTCGATTTTCTAGACGTCCTACCCATTGGCGATCTTCATTTCAGCCGTCATCAGGGGACGATCCTATGTCAGGTCTCGACGAATAGCAAGACCGATACCGTCGAGAAATTCATTGATGTTGAACACATAACCCCTTGAAATTTACAATAAAACGCTTGCGAGGTCTGTCCGGAACTTTGTAAGATGAACCTCTGAATACTCTGCCTAATGGCTGGGTACTGGTAATTCATGCTCAAGACCGCGCTAAGACGGTATTTTCTGACAGGACTCCTTCTTGTCACCCCTATTTGGGGCACTATTCTCGTCCTGAAGACTCTGTTCGTGGCGGTCGACGGCATCTTAGGCGACGCCGTCGCAGAATTGGTGCCGGACCATTATATCCCCGGCTTAGGGATCGTCACTCTGGTGCTGCTCATCTTTTTGGTTGGGTTGTTCGCGGCGAATTTCATCGGGCGTCAGATTGTGGGTCATTGGGAAGATTGGCTTAACCGACTGCCCCTCGTCCGCGGGATTTATTCCACGTTGAAATCCATGATGGATATTCTGTCCTTTTCGGAGCGAGGATCGTATCGGCGTGTTGTCTTGATCCAATTCCCGAAGAACGGCCATTATTGTTTTGCGTTCGTGACCGGCATGACGAAAGGCGAGACAACGGCATTGGGCCAGGAGGCGCTGGTTCATGTCTACGTGCCTACCTCGCCCAATCCGACATCGGGCTATTTTCTATTGGTGCCGGAGCGGGAAGTGACATCTGTCGATATCAGTATTGAGGAAGCGATGAAACTGATTGTGTCCGGCGGTCTTTATACGCCGTCCGGCACAATGGCTTCGGCCCTGAGCAGAGACTCGAAGTGGAGTCAGGTCAAACAGCCGGATGTCGGTGTGCCGATCGGATAAACACGTGGCCTATACTCGATTACGATCCTCTCATATCCGGAGTCCTCGATGAAACAATCGGTAGAGCAACAGATGACGATCTCACGCATTCCCGGCCTAGGAGTCATCGTGATGGCGGCCGGGTTGGGCAAGCGAATGAAATCCAACCAAGTAAAGGTGCTGCATCATGTCGCGGGGCAGCCCATGGTTCTCTACGCCGTTGATGTGGCCCTCCAATTGGCGGACCATCGCATCGCAGTCGTGGTCGGGCATCAATCCGACAAGGTTCGGCAAGTAATAGAGTCAGGTATCGAGGGCAGGTCGGGATCACAGTCTGTGTGCACCGTCGAGCAAGTCGAGCAACTCGGGACCGGCCATGCCGTGATGCAAAGCCGCCCTGCGTTTTATCATGGCGATGAGACGCTTCCGACCAATTATCTTATCTTAAACGGTGATACCCCCTTGTTGAAAGAGGAGACCGCGCGCGAACTTGTGAGGGCTCATCAAGCGCAGAACGCGAGCGTGACGATTCTGACGGCGCTGCTCGATGATCCCAGCGGCTATGGCCGAGTCATCCGCCGGCAGCCCGGCGATCACCAGCATGACATAACTCCATCCGATGTGCTGAAGATTGTCGAGGATCGTGATGCCATTCCGGTTGAGCAAGCCACGAAGGAAATCAACGTTGGGACGTATGTTGTGTCCGGAGAATTTCTCTTTGATGCCCTCGATAAACTGGAACCACACAACGCTCAGAATGAATACTATCTGACTGATATTGTTCGGATGGCCGTTGCACAGGGACGCCGTGTTTCGGCTGTGACCCTTCAAGATCCCGAAGAGGGGCTGGGAGTCAATACCAGACAACAGCTGGCGGCTGCAGAACAGGTCATACGTCAGCAGATTCGCGAACGCTGGCTTGAAGCTGGAGTTACGATGCGAGATCCGGGCTCCGTGTGGATTGATGCCGGAGTCACCATCGGAAAAGATACGGTGCTCTATCCACACGTGGGTCTCGAGGGCCAAACAATTATCGGTGAAGGGACTACGATCCGTTCCGGGGTCCGCATCACCGATTGCGTGATCGGTAATCACGTCGAGATTTTAGACTCATCTGTGCTGCGCGGGTCACAAGTCGATGACGAAGCGCATCTGGGTCCGTTTGCGCATTTGAGACCGGGGGCGATCGTCCGGCGGAAGGCGAAGGTCGGAAACTTCGTCGAGATGAAAAAGGCCGAGCTCGGCGAAGGATCAAAGGCGAATCACCTGACCTATCTCGGCGACGCGCGAATCGGGAAAGGCGTCAATATAGGAGCCGGAACAATCACGGTGAATTATGACGGCGTCAACAAACACCAGACAGTGATCGAAGATCATGTATCTGTGGGAAGCGACACACAGCTCGTTGCGCCGGTGACGGTAGGACGCGGAGCCTATATTGCCGCTGGGACGACCGTGACGCAGGACGTACCCGCCGATTCGTTGGCGATTGCCCGTGTGCCGCAAATCAATCGAGTCGGGTGGGCGGGTAAACGGCGAATGTTGCTGGCCGGCAATGCATCGAGCAAGAACCCGGCACGAGCCGTGGGTGAACAGACGAAGCTAAAAACCAACCCTGCTTCAAGCAAAGTGAAGAAAGGGCACACGAAGTCGCCGAAAGGCTGATCAAAGTGGAGTGAGTGTTTCTCTCCATCCATAAGCCTCTCTATCTGGAGCAACAGCCATGTGTGGAATCATCGGATACGTCGGCAATCAAGATGCGGTTCCAATTCTCATCGGAGGATTGGCGAAGTTGGAGTACCGAGGGTACGACTCCTCGGGAGTCGCCGTCATGCAGGAAGAAAAAATTATCGTCAGGCGGAGTGTGGGCAAGCTGATCAACCTTCAAAATTCGCTCAAAAACCACGAGCTCAAGGGAACGGTCGGAATCGGCCATACTCGATGGGCGACCCATGGGAAGCCATCGGAACAAAATGCCCATCCGCACCGATCGAAAGGGTGCGTGTTGGTGCACAATGGGATTATCGAAAACTATCAGGAGCTGAAGCATCAGTTGCAAAAAGACGGCTACAAATTCGAATCGGAAACCGATACGGAAGTGGTCGCCCATTTGATCGATAAGTATCTGCAGAAAGAAAACAAACTGGCCGATGCCGTACGGCTGGCGACAAAAGATGTGCGGGGCAGTTATGCATTGGCGGTGATTTCCGAGCGGGAGCCAGGAACGTTGATTGCCGCGCGGTCCGGTTGTCCGTTGGTCGTCGGCCGGACGAAGCACGCATCCTATGTCGCTTCCGATGTGATGGCGATGCTGGCGCACACGCGAGAAGTGACCTATCTCGAAGAGGGAGACGTGGCGGTGGTCATGCAGGACCGAGTGGACCTCACCGACGCGGACGGCCATACCGTCTCGCGTAAGTCGTCGATGATTACATGGGATGCCTCGGCAGCGGAGAAAAGCGGCTATCCCCACTTCATGCTGAAAGAGATTCACGAACAGCCGCAGACCATTCTTGATACCATGCGTGGGCGGTATTCCTATGAAACCGGGGAGGCGGATCTTCCTGATATCGGCTTGACGCCGAAGGAATTCTCAGCGGTTGAGCGCATCTGGATCGTGGCCTGCGGCACGTCCTGGCATGCGGGTCAAGTCGGAAAGTATCTGCTCGAAGAGATGGTTCGTACTCCGGTTCAGGTGGATATCGGCAGCGAGTTTCGGTATCGCGATCCGCTGGTCGGGAAAAACGACTTGTTCATCACGATTTCTCAATCCGGCGAGACGGCCGATACGCTGGCTGCTGCGCGAGAAGCGAAGCAAAAAGGTGCGCGCGTCGTCTCGATCGTCAACGTCGTCGGCAGTACGTTGGCGCGTGAGTCCGATGGGGTGCTGTACACGCACTGCGGGCCGGAGATCGGGGTTGCTTCCACCAAGGCGTTTACAGCGCAACTCACGGCATTGTATCTCCTGGCCTTGCATTTTGCGCGAGTTCGTAATGTGATGAAGGTAGCGGACGGGAAAGCCTGGCTCGATCGGTTGGTGCAGTTGCCGGTGTTGGTCGAACGTGTGCTGCAGCGAGAAGCCGAAATCGTGGCGATCGCCAAGCGGTATTTTAAAAAACGGAATTTTCTATTCTGGGGCGCGGCATCAACTATCCGATCGCACTGGAAGGCTCGCTGAAGCTCAAAGAAATTTCCTACATCCATGCCGAAGGCTATGCGGCGGCGAGATGAAACATGGTCCGATCGCGCTGATCGACAAAGATATGCCGGTCGTGGTCCTGGTGCCTCGGGACCGACTGTACGACAAAACGGTCAGCAATCTCATGGAAGTGAAAGCGCGACGTGCGCCGGTGATTGCCCTCGTGGCAGAAGGAGAGCGGGAGCTCGGCAAGATTGCGGACGCGGTGTTTACCGTTCCTGACACCCATTCGCTGATCTCGCCGATTTTGTTCACCATCCCGCTTCAGCTCCTCGCGTATCATATCGCGGTATTGCGCGGGGCGGATGTCGATCAGCCGAGAAATCTCGCCAAAAGCGTCACCGTTGAATAGCGGAAAACGGAGTAGGGAAGGGAAGCGGATGATGGAGATTACGCAGCAGGATGTGGAAAAGATGGCGCAGTTGGCGCGATTGACTGTCACGCCGGCCGAGAAGGAGACATTTGCCAAACAGTTGACCCAGATTCTTGCGCATGTCGATACGTTGAACCAGTACGACACGACGGGAATCGACCCGACCGCCATTGCCATGGGGCAAGTCAACGTGTTTCGTGATGACCTCGTGCGGCCATCGCTACCTTCCGACAAAGCTTTGGCCAATGCGCCTGAGCGTGAAGCTGACGGATTTGTTGTACCCAAAATTCTAGAGGAGCGTTAATCGTCAGGCGGCCGATTTATACGTTGGCGACAACGAATAATGAAGAGCGATTGACGAATAACGGGAAGACATAGATGTTTCGACAAATGCTACGTTCCAAAATTCACCGTGCGACAGTGACCGGTGCCCATCTCGAGTATGAAGGCAGTCTGACGATCGATCAAGACTTGATGGAGGCGGCCGGGATCCTGCCGTATGAGGCGATCATCTGCTCGAACCTGAATAACGGCGAGCGATTCATGACCTACGCCATCAACGGTACGCGAGGGAAAGGGGAGATCATTTTGAATGGGCCCACCGCGCGAAAAGCGGCGGTCGGAGATCAGATCATCATCTTTTGTTATGAGTATTACGGCGAAGAAGAGATCAAGAAGCACGCACCCAAGATCGTTCGAGTGAATGACAAAAACTCGAATTGTAACGGTGAGCTGATGCGCCACGAACCGATCGATCAATGATGCCCGTGGTGGTCCGTATTCATCTCACCCGTCTATAGCGAGAGATTCATGTCCCTTCATAAACTGACTCTCTGCGAGCTTCAGAAACAATTCACGGCAGGGGAAGTGACGGCGACGGAGATCGTGCGCGCCTACTCCCTGCGTATCGGTCAAGTAGAGCCCAAGGTGAAGGCCTTCGTCACGCAGACGAAAGAGTCGGCATCTCTACAGGCGGAGGCGTTGGACCGGAAGCTCAAGGATGGAGGAAGACCAAGCCGCTCACCGGAATGCCTCTTGCCATCAAGGATAATATCTGTACGGACGGTGTTCATACGACCTGCAGCTCCCGAATGTTGCAGAACTTCATTCCGCCTTACGATGCGACGACTGATCGCCAAGTTGCGCGCGCAAGAGTACATTCTGTTGGGCAAGACGAATCTGGATGAATTTGCGATGGGGTCATCAACGGAAAACTCCGCGTTCGGTCCCAGCCGAAATCCCTGGAATCTGCACTGTGTGCCGGGAGGATCAAGCGGAGGATCTGCTGCGGCGGTGGCGGCAGAGGAATGTGTGGCGGCACTCGGCTCAGACACAGGCGGGTCCATCAGGCAGCCGGCAGCCTTCTGTGGCGTGGTGGGACTGAAGCCGACCTACGGACGGGTCTCACGATATGGGTTGGTTGCGTTCGCCTCCTCGCTGGATCAAATCGGGCCGATTACGAAAGACGTGACTGATGCGGCATTTCTTCTGCAGGCCATTGCCGGTCATGATCCGATGGACTCCACCTCGGTCGACCGTCCCGTGCCGGATTACATGAAAGCGCTGCAAAAACGGGATCTCAAAACTCTGAAGATCGGTGTGCCGGTCGAATTTTTTACTGAAGGACTTGATCCGGACGTCGAGCAGGCCGTCAGAGCGGCCATTGAGGAGTTGAAGAATCTTGGAGCTGAGATCAAGGAAATCCGTCTGCCGAGCACCGGCGCGGCGGTGGCTGTGTATTATGTGATCGCGACGGCGGAAGCCAGCTCGAATCTCGCCCGTTTTGACGGGGTGAAGTTCGGTTTTCGTGCCAAGGAGACCAAAGATCTTCTCGAACTCTACATGAAGACGCGGCAGGAAGGGTTTGGACCGGAAGTGAAGCGTCGGATCATGCTGGGGACATATGTGCTCAGCGCCGGGTATTACGATGCCTATTATGGGAAGGCCCAAGCCGTGCGAACGTTGGTCTGCCAGGACTTCGAGGCCGCGTTCAAGGAAGTCGATCTGATCGTGACTCCAGTCACGCCGACGCCGGCCTTCAAGCTTGGTGAAAAGAGCGAAGATCCGCTACAGATGTACCTCTCCGATATTTTTACGATCTCGGTCAACCTTGCCGGTTTGCCGGCGATCGCGCTGCCCTGCGGCTTCAGCAAAACAGGGCTTCCCATTGGCCTACAGCTGATCGGGCGAGCCTTCGAAGAAGAGACGGTGCTTCGGGCGGCCCATGCCTATGAGCAATCGACACAATGGCATCTAAGAAACCGCTGATACGGTAGGGAGTAACTGAGGGAGAAACTGAGGATGAAAACCGGGAGGATTGGCAACTATGACGATCGTCGAAATCGCCGCGCTCCTCGTGGCCGTGGCATTCGCAGTGCTGGTCGGGTATCTCGTGCCGGTGTTGATGCAAGTCCGCAAAACGGTGGCTGAGTCCGAACAGCTCCTCTCGAAGATGAACGCCGAGGTGCCGGCTCTCGTGGCTGAACTCCGGGCCATGAGCCAGAACTTGAACGATGTGACGAACCAGGCGCGGGATGGGGTCGAGCATGCGACGGTATTGCTTCACGCGGTCGGTGAAGTCGGTGAATCCGTGCAACAGGTCCATAATGTCGTTCGTGGATCAGGAGGGACGCTCTTAGAACAATGTGGCGAGCATGGTTGCAGGTTTCAAGGCGGCCACCACAGTCGTGCGGGAACGAATGAAACAGGAAGGAGGGACACACAATGGCGGATGATCGAGGAACATCAGCGGCGGTCTTTCTTGGCGTTTTTGAGCGGAGTGCAGCGATGGGCGCAGTGGCGGCATTGCTGCTGGCGCCACAATCGGGACGCGAATCGCGCGACCAACTCCGGGAATACGCTCGTCGCGCAGAAAACGATCTTCGCGATCTGGCCGGTCGTGCCGGTGAGGCATTTGAAGAAGTCGTCGATCAGGGCAAGGACTTTGTCGAAACGCAAGCGATCGGTCTTGCAAGAGGCATTCGATGCCGGGCGCGAAGCGATGAAGCGAGAGCGGGGTCGTATTCATGACGAAGGTCCGGAGCGCGGATGACCTACGAAACGGTCATTGGGGTGGAAGTGCATGCGCAACTGCGGACGAAGTCCAAGATGTTCTGCGGATGCGGCACGATATTTGGTCTGTCGGCCAACAGCCAGACCTGTCCGGTCTGTCTCGGTCTGCCGGGCAGTTTGCCCGTTATCAATCGAACGGCGGTCGATATGGCGGTTCGTGCAGGTTTGGCGCTGAACTGTACGATCGCGGCGAGCAATCGATTCGCGAGAAAGAACTATTTCTACCCGGATTTACCCAAAGGGTATCAGATTTCTCAATATGAGTCCCCGATTTGCGAGCATGGGTGGATTGAGATTCGCGATGGTAGCGGGACGAAACGAATCCGCATCCGTCGCGCTCATTTGGAAGAGGATGCCGGGAAAAACGTTCATGAGACCGGCACCAGTGGGAGCCGGGTAGATCTGAACCGCGCCGGCACGCCGCTGTTGGAGATCGTGACGGAGCCGGACATGGGTTCGGCCGACGAGGTGGTGGCCTATCTCAAAGAGTTGCGGGACATCTTAATGTACCTTGAGGTCTGCGACGGCAACATGGAGGAGGGAAGCTTTCGGTGTGAGCCGAACTTGTCGCTGCGCCCGTCGGGTCAGAAGGAGTTTGGGACGAAAGTCGAGCTGAAGAACATCAACTCCTTCAAGTATGTGAAGGATGCGGTCGAGTATGAGATCAAACGGCAGACCAAAGTGTTGAATGAGGGAGGCAAGATTCGCCAGGAAACGAGGCTCTGGAACATCGAACGTGGTGAAACGGCGGTCATGCGTTCCAAAGAGGAAGCCCATGACTATCGGTACTTCCCTGACCCCGATCTGGTGCCGTTGAAGTTGGACGATGTGTGGATCGAAGGATTCCGTGATGGCTTGCCCGAACTGCCGGCGTGCGGACGAAGCGATTCGTATCGGACTATGGGTTGCCTGAATATGACGCCGCCATTCTGACGGCTTCGAAGGGCATGGCGGACTACTTTGAAGTGTGCGCGAAGCAGTTCAATCAACCCAAGACCGTGAGTAATTGGGTGATGGGAGAGTTGATGAGAGAGTTGAACAACTCTAGGACAGATATTTCAGTGTCGCCTATCACGCCTGAACGGTTGGTGAGTCTTTTGCAGATGGTGGACAAAGGGACCATCAGCTTAAAGGTCGCCCGCGAAATCTTTCCGGAACTCTATAGCAGTGGGAAGACTCCCGAGCAGATCGTGAAGGAAAAAGGGTTGACGCAGGTCTCTGACGAAGAGGCGTTGGCGAAGATCATCGAAAAAGTCCTCAGTAAGAATCCTGCACAAGTGGCACAGTTCAAGGAAGGCAAACAACAAGTATTGGGTTTCCTCGTCGGGCAGGTGATGAAGGCGAGCGGGGGGAAAGCGAATCCGGGGAAGGTGAACGAGTTATTGAGAAAGAGATTGGAATAGGTAATGGAGGGATAGGGAACGACCAGGTAGACTCCTGTGTTTCGCGCAACGCGCACACAAGATTCGTTCAATGTATCGATTGCAGCGGGCGAAGTCCGCTCGTTGCATGCGTGCAGTTGGAGCCTACCTGGTCATTCCCCATCGTAGCGTTAAAGAAAATCTTTGATTGGAAAACAATTGCTTTGAAACAGGAAGGTGAAGAGCATGAGCGCGATCAGAGAAATCAAGGGCAGACAGATTATCGATTCACGGGGCAATCCGACGATTGAGGCCGAAGTGACGCTCGAAAGCGGCGCGAAGGGGCGGGCGGCCGTTCCATCGGGAGCGTCAACGGGAGAAAAAGAAGCGATCGAACTCCGCGACGGTGACAAGAAACGGTGGATGGGAAAGGGCGTCTCCAAGGCGGTCTCGAATATCAGTAAGGTCATTGCGCCCGGAATTGCTCGGCAAAGAGGCGTTCGATCAAGCTGGTATCGATCGAGCCATGATTGCATTGGATGGGACGAAGACCAAGAGTAAGCTGGGAGCCAATGCGATCTTGGGTGTCTCGTTAGCCGTTGCGAAGGCATCGGCGAATGAAACAGGGCAGCCGCTTTATCGTTATCTCGGAGGGGCGAATGCTCGAGTGCTTCCCGTCCCGCTCATGAACATCATCAACGGCGGAGCCCATGCTGATAATCGCCTGGACCTTCAAGAGTTCATGATCATGCCGGTAGGTGCAGGCCGGTTCAGCGAAGCCCTCCGAATGGCCACCGAGGTCTTTCATTCGCTCAAGGCGCTCTTGAAGAAGAAGGGGCTCAACACGGCCGTGGGGGATGAAGGTGGATTCGCCCCGGATCTGCAATCGAACGAAGAAGCGCTGGGTCTGATTTCTCAGGCGATCGAGGAGGCGGGTTATAAGGTCGGACAGGATATCGCCTTGGCATTGGACTGCGCGGCGAGCGAGTTCTACGACAAGGGACGGTATGTGCTCGAAGCGGAAAAGAATCCGGAACGTTCGTCGGATGAGATGATCAGCTACTATGACAAGCTTGCTGGATCGTTATCCGATCCTCTCGATCGAAGACGGGTTGAGCGAATTGGATTGGAAGGGGTGGAAGATCCTCACGGAGAAGCTGGGCAAAAGGGTGCAGCTGGTCGGCGACGACATCTTCGTCACCAACGTGGAAATCTTTTCAAAGGGCATCAAGGAAGGAATCGGAAATTCGATTCTGATCAAGCTCAATCAGATCGGGACCCTGACGGAAACCTTGGATGCGATCGAGCTTGCGAAGCGATCGGGCTATACGGCGATCATTTCACACCGGTCCGGTGAGACCGAAGATACCACGATCGCAGACGTGGCGGTCGCGACGAACAGTGGATTGATCAAGACGGGTTCCTTGTCTCGAACGGATCGCGTGGCGAAATATAATCAATTGCTCCGAATCGAAGAAGAGCTGGGAGCGGTGGCGCTTTATCGTGGTCGAGAGGCAGTGCAGGCCAGGGCCTAACTGGTTCCGTAACCGGCGGATGGGCAGATGATCATCAAACAGAATCGTGGACGGCAGTGGTTGGAATGGCGACAGCGCATACTGATTGTCATGCAGGTGATCGGCGCTGGTGGCTGTGTGTGGCTGTTCGTGGCCTTGTTTTCCGGAGAAATGGGCCTGAGTCGGTATCTTTCTATGCGCGATCACGCTAGGAATTTGGAGCAAGAACTCTCGGCTTTACGTCAAGAAAATGCCACATTGCAGCGGGATATTACCCGTCTCCAGCATGACCCTGCCAAGATCGAGCAGTTGGCTCGAGAGCAGTTGGGCTATGTACGCAAGGGCGAAACTGTGTATCAATTAGCACCGGATCCTGAGAAAAAACCGGAGTCCTTCTCGAAACCATGAAGTTCGGAACGGTGGCCATCATTGGCCGGTCCAACGTCGGCAAGTCGACGCTGCTCAATCGCCTGCTGGGCGAAAAAATTTCGATTGTGTCGAGTAAGCCGCAGACCACAAGGACCCGCATCATGGGCGTCATGCATGTGGAAGGAGCGCAAATTGCCTTTCTCGACACGCCGGGGCTTCATAAACCCGAGCACTTGCTGAATCGTCGAATGGTGCGTACTGCCGTGGAGACCATGGAAGAGGCGGATCTGTTCTACATGCTCATGGATGCGACGAGTTTTCCGGGTCCTGGAGATCTGACCGCTGTGAAGCATATGAAGGAGGCGTTGGCCAAACAGCCGCGTCCGGTCATCCTTGTCATTACGAAAATCGATCTCGTCAATAAGCAGAAGCTGCTCCCGCTTCTTGATCGTTACGGCAAACTCTTCGCATGGACGGAAATCGTGCCGGTTTCCGCCCAGCGCGACGACAATGTTGACCGGTTGTTGGCCGTGACGGTCCCCTATCTTCCGTCTGGAGAAGGAGCCTACGGCGACGATGTCGTGACAGATCAGACAATGAGAACGCTGGCGGCTGAGATGATCCGTGAGAAGGTGTTGCAAGAGACGGAGGAAGAAGTGCCGTATGCGGTCGCGGTTGAAATCGATGAGTTCGTCGAGCAGGGAAAATTGGCGAAGATTCGGGCGTCGATTTTGGTGGAGCGAGAGACGCAGAAGGGCATCCTCATAGGCAAACAAGGAGAGCGTTTGAAAGCGATCGGTACGCAAGCCAGACTGGATATGGAACGGCTATTCGACATGAAAGTGTTCCTTGAACTATGGGTGAAGGTGAGGAAGGCGTGGCGCGAGGACGAGCAGACCTTAGTGCAGTTGGGGTATTGACGGAACGGGTATGCAGGCGGAACGACCGATAGAGCCACGGGTGCCGGATCAGCGACCTCGCCAGGTCCGAACGCGACGTGTTGCGGGAAATCTTGCGCGATCAGACCGAACGCGGGCAGACGAAATCGGACATTGTGATCCAGTCTGTGCAGAAGTTACTGCGACGCGGAGCTATTACCAACCTCTCCAAGATGTTGGGACGTATGCATCCCGCGGACATCGCCAAAGTCGTGACCCATCTCTCCTCTCCGAAGGAAAAGCGTGAAATTTTCGAGTTGGTCCGTGGCGAAGGCAAGCGCGGGCAAGTGCTCAGTGAACTCGACGGCGACAGTATCCAACAAGTACTCGCCGATCTGTTGCATTCCGACATCGCGTGGCTCTTGAAAGACCTCGGTCCCGACGACGTGGCGTATATTCTCGGATTCCTTCCCGAAGAGCGCAGCAAAGAAATTCTCGCCTTGATGAAGACCGAGGATTCGACCGAGGTGGCCGATATACTGAAGTATCCGAAGGATACGGCAGGCGCGATTATGACCACGGAGTTCTTTTCCTTGCCTGAGGATGCCACGGCGCAGGAAGCGATTCGTCGATTGCAGCAAGCCACCGATGCGGAAATGGTGTTCTATATTTATGTAACGGACAAGGATGATCGCCTGGTCGGTGTCCTCTCGCTTCGGCAGCTGATCACCGTCCCTCCGACGACTCCGCTGAAAAATATCATGACCCGAGAGGTCATGAGTGTGGCGATCGACATGGATCAAGAAGAAGTCGCGCGCCAGGTGGCCAGCTATAACTTGCTGGCGATTCCGGTTGTGGAACGGGACGGCAAACTCGTGGGCATCATCACGGTTGATGACGTAGTCGATGTGATCCGGGAAGAAGCGACCGAAGACATGTTGAAGATGGCCGGGGCGATTGAAGAAGAAACGGGCTCGAAGTCTTCGAGCTTCGGCTCGGCGAAACTGCGGTTACCGTGGCTCTTCACCAACCTAGTCGGCAGTCTCTTGTCCGGTGCGATCCTTTGGTATTTTCGTTATACGATCCAGGAAGTTGTGGCGATCGTGAGTTTTATTCCTGTGATTGCGGCGATGGGTGGGAATGTGGGACTGCAATCCTCGACGTTGATTATTCGAGGGTTGGCCATCGGCTCTGTGGAACTCACCCATGTATGGCCTGTCTTTTTTCGTGAAGCGAAGATCGGCTTGGTCATGGGGGTGGCCTGCGGTGTGACGCTGACACTGGTCGCATGGGTTTTGCACCAAGGGTTTTTGGGCATGGTCGTCGGAGCTTCGCTGATCATTGCATTTCTGGTGTCGACCAGCATGGCGACGATTATGCCGATTCTCCTCAAACGGGTGGGGGTCGATCCGGCCGTTGCGGCCGGTCCTTTTGTCACGACGGCTAATGATATCACCGGTATTACAATCTACCTGACGTTGGCCACTCTTTTCTTGGAGTATCTCCGATGATACGGACAGGTGCGTCGCCACGCTTCTGTCGCGATTGGGAGTAGAGAGCCGTGCCGCTGGTAAAGACGACGGCGATCATTTTGCGGAGCCGCAAGTGGGGCGATGCCGATCGAATCGTCACCTTGTATTCCAAGGATTTTGGTAAAATCCGAGGCGTAGCTCGTGGTGCCCGTCGTCAGAAAAGCCGCTTCGGAGGTGCAATCGAGCCGTTCAGCGTGTGTCTCCTGAATCTGTTTGAAAAAGCAGGGGATTCCCTGTTTCGTATTTCGCATGTCGATCTCGTGCGTTCGTCTCAAGTGCTGCGGGAAGACCTTCGCTTGATGGCATCGGCGGCGCGGATGGTCAATGTCGTAGCAGCGATCACTCCGGATGGAGATCCGGACCCGCTCTTGTTTGATACCCTGGAGCAAGGCCTCGCCTCGCTCCACGAAAGTGAAGACCCGACTTTTACGGCGCTCCTTTTTCAGATCAGACTGCTGGGATTGACAGGGTTTCGTCCGCAGACCGATCAGTGCGCCGCCTGTGGGAAGAGGCATTTCGTTGAAGAGCCTCAATTTTCTCCGATCGCCGGAGGTCTTGTGTGCCTGATCTGTGCCGCACGTCAACGAGTTCGATGTGTCGCATTCTCACGAGGCAGCCTCTTGTTTCTCCAACAAGCCATTCGGCTGGCTCCGACAGTACTCACACGGTTACGAGCTGCGGGTCAAGTACGGAATGAGGTGGAGGAAGCGATTGAAGGATACGTAACGGTTGTTGCAGGAAAGCGGTTGCCACCGGTTGACTTTCTATCGCTCGCGTTGCCAGGATGAGCCAGACACCACGATGAGAGACGAAAACATGGCAACCATTACTCTGGAGCCGCGAGATATGGAGTGGCTCGACAAGGGAGTGCTGGGAATCCAGTGGAGCGATGGCCACAAGGGTATCTATCCAGTTCGTTATCTGCGACAGCACTGTCCCTGCGCAGCCTGTGTCGATGAGTGGACGGGTGAGCGGCGTCTTAAGGCAGAGGATGTGCCGATCTTGATTATGCTCCAGGATATCGAATCGGTGGGACGCTATGCGTTTCAGTTCAAATGGAGCGACGGTCACGATACCGGCATCTATTCTTATTCATTGCTAAGAAAATTGTGTCAGTGCGACATCTGTCAGCCGGTGAAACCAGCTGAGCCAAAATCCAGACGGCTCATGTGAGGCTAGGATACGACGTGACCAACATTTCCGTTGTCTTGATAAAGGCGATGCGGTGCCTAAGTGGATTTTTGGTGCTCGTACTAATCGTAGGCTGCAAGAGCATGCCGACGCTGGAGCAGCAAGAACAGCTGGTCCAAGCCAATAATCTCGTGCTGGATCAAATCACTACCAGGGCAGTCGTCAACGCCTGGGGGAAGCCGCCGCTTTATCACAGCGAGTTCAGTCATTTTTTTGTGATGCCGGATTTCAGCGTTATTCCGCAATCGCGCGTGGCGACAGGAGAAGCTCCGAGGGGGTGGAAGGCCGGCGTGCATGCGGGCGAAGGAGTGTATTTCGCGTACCCCGATCGTGGTTGGCTTCTGGTATTTCTCGATGATCGCCTTGTTTACAAGGAAGAGCTCAAAGCCGAGGAGTTGCATGCTGTTGCAAAAGCCTGGGCCTATGAGGATCGATTCAAAACCCGACTTGACGAAGCTTCCCGACCCTAAGTCCTCCGCTAATACCCTGCATGACACCCGCATCAGAAGATGGATTGAACATCGTAATGGCAGCTTCCGAGGCCGTTCCGTATGCCAAGACGGGTGGATTGGCCGACATGGTCGGCGCGTTGGCGATCGAGCTGACGAAGTTGGGGCATCATGTGACATTGCTGATACCCGGTTACCGAGGTCGAGCAACCGGTGGGTCTCGTCAACTGGCCATGCGACTTTCTATTCCAGTGGATGGGAAGCCGATAGACGTAACGGTGGAAGAAGAGAAGCGTGCTGGTGATCGGTGCATTGCATCGGTTGAGGGTATTGTTTGTGCGGCATGATCCATACTTTGATCGCCCAGGACTCTATCAACAAGATCATCATGATTATCCGGATAATCTTGACCGGTTTATCCTATTCTGCCGTGCGATCCTCGAAATAGTGCGAGATTTGATTGAAACTAATGAGAAGAAGGTCGATGTGCTGCATTTGCACGATTGGCAGACAGCTCTGTGCGCAGTATACCTAAAAAATCTTCCTCACGAATATAAGGGACTCGAGCGGTTGAAAGTGCTCTTGACCCTGCACAACCTGGGATATCAGGGAACCTTCTCCGACCAGCAGTTTGTGAAGCTGGGGCTGCCCCCATCACTATTTTCTCCGAGCGGACTCGAGTATTATAGGTCGATTAATTGTCTGAAGGGCGGCATCATCTTTTCGGATGCTGTTTCCACGGTCAGTCCAACCTATGCGAAGGAGATCATGACCGCAGAATATGGGTGTGGCCTTGAAGGTGTACTGGCAAGTCGTGCGGATGGCGTCAAAGGGATTACAAATGGCATTGATGTCGCCACCTGGAATCCCGAGAGCGACCTCTACTTATCGGCTAAGTATACGGCTGATGATTTGTCGGGAAAACAAGCATGCAAACGAGCGCTCCAACGTGAGCTTGGACTGCCGAATCGTGATGTTCCCGTATTGGCTGCGATCGGTCGGTTGACCTTCCAGAAAGGCTTTGATCTCCTGATAGATGTGATTCCTGAGCTCATGTTCTTAGATATACAAATCGTCGTGCTCGGCACTGGAGATCAGCATTTGGAACAACAATTTATTACAGTCAAAGCCAGATATCCTGAGCGCATTGGCTTATGCCTTGGCTTTGATGAAGGGATGGCGCATCGTATTGAAGCTGGCTCGGACATGTTAATTATGCCGTCTCGCTATGAGCCATGTGGATTAAGTCAGCAGTATAGCCTTCGGTACGGCACAGTACCTATTGTGCGCTGTACCGGAGGATTGGCGGATACTGTTGTTCCCTTTCGGCCGTCAACGGTCAAATCTAGATGTGCAACTGGCTTTCATTTTATTGAAGCCTCGGCCGACTCTCTGCTTTCGACGCTCTTGCTTTCGCATCATGTGTACAAAGAGCGGCAGACATGGCAAGCCATGATCCACGAGGGAATGAAGGCTGATCTATCTTGGGGTCGATCGGCAAAACTATACGTAGATTTATATCGAGAGCTGCAGAGAGAAAGAAGAGAGAGTTAGCGAATGTTGAAGGAAACGTTGACGCCTGGGCCGAGTTTTGCCAGCAACGTCTTTGCCTTTAGAACGTAATAAGAGCCTTCTCCCTTATGAAGCTTGATAACTGAAACCAGGAGATCACGGGCGATGTCAGTCTGCCCTTGATTAAGGGCTAGTTCTCCCGTGTGTAAGGCACAAGCAGCGGCCATCGCTTTTACATCGACCGCCACCCGACTCGTTGGACTGGCCACTAGACGCTCGAAATGAGTTGGCAACGGCAAGATAAACCCTTCGTTTGCCTCTTGGCTAGTTGTGCGCAGCTGCTTCAGGGCTGAAGTTGCCTGGGCTAAGTCAGAGGTTGATTTGCAATCAGCATAGGTATTCCATAGTGACATGAAGCCGCTGTTTTTTAGTTCTGTTAATTGAGGTGTAGGACCGGTTGTGCAACCTGAAGTAAGAACTGCTGCTCCCAATAACCCCGCTACCAACCCTTCTCTGAGCGCATCACAGTTCATCCAGCTATACCTCCTAATACCTGGTCATAGCCAATGCAAATGGCAGGCCGGAGAAGTATCGCCTGGAATCATACTTAAAATAAGAGAGTTTTGTGAACTCGACCGACAGCTAATGTGTCAATCTCGACTCACTGTTGCACCATTGACACAACGAAAGGAGGCCGAAGTATCAGGAAGATCTTTGGACAAGACCTTCAAGAATTGAAGATGTGGACGAGAATTCCAGTACGAGTGGTAGCGTTGGTCTTTCGCATGATGTGCTTAATGTGTTCTTTTACGGTTTGTTCAGTAATCTGGAGGGCATTGGCGATTTCTTTATTGGTCCACCCTTTTGCCAAATGTTCAACGACTGATTGCTCACGGTTAGTCAACTGAAAACGTTCTCGCGCATGTTCTGTATTGAGGTTTTGTTTCCGTCCCAACCCTTCCATGGTAACCACAAGCCTGGCGTTTTGGATGCCTCCTCGATCCGGTAAGCCAAAGCCTCTTAGAAGGATAGGTTGATTAGGGTCGCCTGTCACACGTTTGAGTTCGAATTGTTCCCAATCTTTGGCTTCCGTGCGTATGTGAAGGGCTTTAATAATTTCTGCACAAAGCTCAGTCAGAGCCGTTGGGAGGACTCCATGCGCTGAAATTGTGGTAGTTCTCCCATGCTCGACGGCGTTGATCTTTTTGGCAAGCTCCGTAGCTTGTCGATTCATATGTAGAAGTTGCATAGATGCCGACAGCACTACTATCCCAGACCCCGCCCTCTGATCAGCAAGGGTATCTGTTTGGTCGATACCTTTAGATGCTTCTGTCATAACGTAGGACATCTCCAGATTGTCAGAATCATCCGGTCTGACAGTAATTAACTTAGCTGGACGGAACAAGCATTGGGATAATGCGGGAATAGTACCTAACCCTTTCGAGGTAGTCAACATATACCTTTGAGAATGCAGCCTACGTCATCGGTATTGTCGATTCAGAAAGCGATAAATATATTCCAAATAGATTTGAGATTGGGTTAAGGGACTAGTTTGATCACAGTCCTGCTGATATCCGAATAGTTATATGTATGTTGCTTAAGACAAGCCAATTAATATGTAATGGAACTTAGGCAACGATTTTTCATGAGGGGAGGATATGGACGTGGCGCCAATGGAATGGGAGTGGCGGATAAGAGATAGCTACGAAAACCATAGTGAGCGTGCGGCACTACTGAGGCCGATCCTTTATGAGATGACTGCGCCAGAGGCAGGGAATGGTAATCTTGTTAAAGGGGGGAAGGCGCTATCGTTGAATATCAGTAGCGGAGGCATGTTGGTTCTTATGGACCAAGCCCCGGATATTGAGCAGGTATTGAAAGTCTATGTGCCGACGCCCATAACAATTGCTGAAACGCCAACACTTGCTGAGGTGCGCTGGACAAGAAAGCTTCCGATTGGGGATTCAAGCAGCCACGTCACGTATTTCGTAGGACTTAAGTTCATGTTCTAGGGCGTGTCATCGATTAAGCCAAATGATTGAGGCGACGAGATAGATAGCGCCGAGGAAGTTGGCGGCGCACTTATCGTACCGTGTGGCAATGGCTCGGAACTGCTTGAGTTTGGCGAAGAAGTTCTCGATCAGATGTTGTACCTTGTACAAGTCCTCATCGTATGTGAGGGTGACTGTTCTGTTGGATTTTGGCGGGATGACGATGGTTTTGCCTGTTTTGCGCAGAGGTTCAATCACCCGTTCATCGGCATCACACGCTTTGTCGGCAATGATCGCGTGCGCGTCAATGCCGGGCAGCAACGCGTCGGCACCGTCAAGATCATGATCTTGTCCTGGCGTGAGATGAAAGCTGGCCGGGTTGCCCAACGCATCGCAGGTGGCATGTATTTTTGTGGTCAGGCCGCCCTTGCTGCGCCCGATCGCCTCTTGCGGTTGATTCCCCCTTTTGCGCCACCAGCATGCCGCAGGCGGAAAAGGGGGGCTCAAGAGACGGAAGCCCTTGGCCGTTCGAAGGGCGGGCTGACCACCAAAATTCACACGACTATTGATGGGCTTGGCAATCCGCTCCGCTTCATCTTGACGCCGGGGCAGGCGGCAGACTGTACGCAAGCCGAGCCGTTGCTGGCAGGGTTTCCCGCACAATACGTCATTGCAGCCAAGGGGTACGACAGCCACACCATCGTCGAGGCGGTTGAACGGTCCGGCGCCCAGGCCGTCATCCCCCCACGCGCCTGTGTCAAAGCTCCGCGGGACACGGACTTCGCCCTGTACGCCGAACGGTACCGCATCGAGTGCTTCTTCAACCGGCTTAAGCACTATCGTGCCGTCGCGACTCGCTATGCCAAACGTGCCTGCAACTTCGCCAGCCTCCTCTATCTTGCGGCGACCATGCTCTGGATGAAATGTCTGTCAACAGACCCTAGGAGCCTGTCCGACATTAGTCCCACGCCCTTGTGTGCTGCCGCTGACTCGTGTATATACGTAGTGGCGAGTAGGGAGGAGGCGTGATGACGACTCGGACCTTTTGTCTCTACGAACCCGACGACCTGTGGCTGTTGCCGCCGTCGCCGCGCGACTGGTTGCCGGAGGATCACCTGGCGTCCTTCATGGCGGATCTGGCGGAGGCCTTGAACCTCGATCCCATCCTGGCGACCTAGACCATGCCCAGGGCTCTTCGAGGACAACCGTCAGCGGGACTGTCGGTGGCCGATCGGATGCGCCGCACGCTCCGCACCACGCGCGGTCGACGGCGCTACGCTCAACGGAAAGCGATTGTCGAGCCGGTGTTCGGCCAGATCAAGCAGGGCCGTGGCTCTCGGCAATTCTTGTTGCGGGGGATGCGGCAGGTACGCGGAGAATGGACGCTCATCTATACCACCCATAATGTCCTCAAGCTCTGGCGAGTCCTCGCGCATCGGCCCAGAGGTCCCGGACACAGCCTGCGCACGCTGTGCGGCAGCCGGAAAGTGAACCGGAGGAGACAGAGATAGCGACAGGGCTCTGTGCCGACCATGTGCAGCCGAATACGAACTGACTCCGCGGTCAAGTTCATGGTTCTCTCAGGTCAATGTCGGACGCGATCCTAGGAAGAATTACTGTTATCTTGCGAAGACAGCTTTCCCATAGCAAGTTGACTTAGTGCGCATAGTTTATTAGAAAGTTAAAGATCCGGTGGATACCGGGACGGCGGTAGCCTGTTGAGGCTTTAGATCACGGAGCTATGAGTGATTTTTTCGGAGAGATTGAAGAGATTGAGATGCTGGGAGATGCGATGGTACGTACTTTGTACAAAGTCAAACCATGAAAAACAAGCCGAGCAGAATATCCGACGCTATGGGAGTGGAGTGTTTCTTGCCACTGTTGCAAGAACAGAAAACTATTTGACGCAAGGTCAGAACCATGATTGCTCCTCTCTTCCCAATATCTATTCGTCCGAATCAATTTATCGGAGCATTATAGAGCGGTGTCTTATGCCAGAGGAGTTCGGAAAATCGTGGAGTTCGGTGCGATTCCTGTGGAGGTCGATATCGCGATGATTGATGCCATTAAGAGTCGAATGGCAAGCTCTCAAGTGTATATACTGGAGAAGCCGGAAGAGCTAAGTAGCGGCCAGCTTGTTCAAATTAAGGATGGCCCCATTCGTCGGACTTGAGGCCGTGTTTATGAGAGAGATGTCGGGGCATCAACGGGCGGTGGTGCTTCTTCGCATACTCGCGCTCCAGGCGCGGGTTGTGTTGGAGATCAACCAACTCATTCCATATGCTGCAGCATGAACTCCGTAGATTCCGATTATCGGTTCGTTCGGAAAGGCTTCGACGGGAATTCCTTCCACGTGTTGGGGCCTGATGAAAGGAGGAAATGAGCATGAAGGCAGTAAT
Source organism: uncultured Nitrospiraceae bacterium (assembly GCA_963849655.1). Classification (GTDB taxonomy): domain Bacteria; phylum Nitrospirota; class Nitrospiria; order Nitrospirales; family Nitrospiraceae; genus Nitrospira_D. Next base: position 26,438 of record CAWKJK010000067.1, on the reverse strand, counting down.
TCTTGCAGGAGGATGGGGAACTCGACTATCCGAAGAGACCACTCTGCGACCGAAGCCTATGGTGGAAATCGGTGGAAAACCGATCCTATGGCATATCATGAAGATTTATGCCGCGCACGGCATAAAAGAATTTATTATCGGTCTTGGCTATAAGGGAGAGATGATCAAGGACTATTTCCTCAACTTCTATGCTTTCAATAAAGATATTTCGGTCGATCTTGAAAGTGGAAAGACGACGATTCATGATGGAAAACGGCACGAAGATTGGAAAGTGCATCTCGTCGATACCGGTCTGCACACTCAGACGGGAGGTCGGCTTAAACAGCTGAAAAAATGGATAGGCGAGAACGAAACGTTTCTGTTTACGTACGGAGATGGGGTTTCAGATGTCGACATTCAAGCCACTATTAAGTTCCACAAGTCTCACGGAAAGTTAGCCACGGTGACAACAGTCCTGCCTCCTGCTAGATTCGGACGGCTTGTGTTCGATCAAGATCACATCGTCGACTTCAAAGAAAAACCTCATGGCGAGGACGGCTGGATCAATGGCGGTTTCTATGTTCTCGAGTATAAGGCCATTGATTATATTAAGGGCGATGAGACTATGTGGGAGAGGGATCCAATCCAGCAGCTCACGAAAGATAATCAATTGATGGGCTATCGGCATGATCGTTTCTGGTCCTGTATGGATACGCTGAAAGAGAAGAATTATTTGGAAGAACTATGGCAATCGTCGAAGGCTCCCTGGAAGGTATGGTAAGATTGACTTCCGACCGTTTTGTATTTTTTGCCTAATCATGTCACTGCTAGAAGGGAGTGGGAAAGTCTGTGGCTTTCCCTACAGCAGTTATACCAGGACGGGAAGCTGGGAGCTAATTTAGCTTGGGGGTGTCTAGCATTCGACGCGTTTGGCAAATGCTGTCTGGAGGTATTCCTGTGATTGCTTACTTACTCAGGATGTATCTGCTGAAAAACAGGGCGGTTAATCAGGAAGTTAGGGCATGAAGATTCTAGTTACAGGCAATATGGGCTATGTCGGTCCATTGGTACTGCGTCATCTGCGAGAATCCCATCCTCAAGCAACGCTCATCGGCTATGACATGGGTTACTTCGCGCACTGTTTAACGGGTGCGTCACGATTCCCTGAAAGTCTGGCCGATCAGCAATATTTCGGAGATATCCGACATGTTTCTGAACAGATCCTGCAAGGAATAGACGCCATCGTACATCTCTGCGCTATTTCAAACGATCCTATGGGCGCCACTTTTGAAAAAGTTACCCTCGATATCAACCATCGAGCAAGTATCGATCTGGCAAGGAAAGCAAAGCAAGCAGGCATTAAGAAATTTGTATTCGCATCGAGCTGCAGTGTGTATGGATTTGCCGAAGGTGGTCCCCGCCGAGAAGAGGATGCGTTGAATCCTCTTACGGCATATGCCAAATCGAAAGTTCAAACTGAGCAAGACCTGGCATCGCTTGTATCGGAATCCTTCACAGCGACCTGTCTGCGGTTTGCAACAGCATGCGGCATGAGTGATCGGCTGCGATTGGATCTTGTGCTGAATGATTTTGTGGCTAGCGCGCTTGTGTCAAAACGCATCAATATTCTGAGTGATGGGACACCATGGCGACCATTGATTCATGTCAAAGATATGGCGAGAGCAATCGATTGGGCTGTGCAGCGAGACCGTCGAGATGGTGGATCCTTTCTGACAATAAACGTCGGAAGCGACGCATGGAATTATCAGGTAAAGGATTTGGCGGCGGCTGTAGCTAATCTTGTGCCGAACATCGAGGTTTCGATCAATAAAGATGCGCAACCAGATAAACGTTCATATCGTGTAAATTTTGACAAGTTCTCTAAGCTGGCACAAGGATTTCTTCCGATGGTTGACCTCCAGAGTGCCGTGAAGAATCTCCGTGATGGACTTGTGGCCATGCAGTTTCGCGACCATGAGTTCCGGACGGGTGAGTTGATACGACTGGTCACCTTAAAACGATTGCGGGAGAGTGGGCAACTGGCAGACGACCTTGTATGGAAAGAACGAAGCAATGCTTGAGGACATGGACAGTTGTCGCATCGAGTATTGGGCACGGCGCATCATCCTTTGCCAGTAGGAGGAAATATTAGGATGGGACAATCAGGGTGTCGATCTTGCGGTGCGACGCTTGGGCGTACGTTCGTCGATCTTGGTATGTCTCCATTGGCCAATTCCTACATTAAGCCAGACCAGTTGAATCGTATGGAGCCTTTCTATCCATTGCATGTGTATGTTTGCGAGAAATGTTTACTCGTTCAGTTGCAGCAATTCTCAACGCCCCACGATATTTTTTCCGACTACGCATATTTTTCATCATTCTCTGATTCCTGGCTGGCACACGCAAAAGCCTATGTCGACATGATCGTAGGTCGATTCAGTTGGATCGCAACTCTAAAATAGTGGAGATCGCCAGCAACGATGGATATCTTTTGCAGAACTTCGTCTCTCGGGGCATTCCTGTACTGGGAGTTGAGCCTGCTTCCAATATAGCTGAGGTGGCGAGGAAGAAGGGGATTCATACGAAGGTGGCCTTTTTCGGAGAGAAGACGGCTCTGGATTTAGCTGCTGACGGATGGGTCGCTGATCTGATTATTGGGAACAACGTGCTGGCCCATGTCCCTGATCTGAACGATTTTGTGAATGGGCTCAAGGTGCTGCTGAAGCCTACGGGCCTGATCACCATGGAATTCCCGCACCTGCTTCAGCTGATGCATCAGAACCAGTTTGATACCATCTATCATGAACATTTTTCTTATTTTTCTTTCTTGGCGGTCGAGCAAGTATTTGCTCGTCATGGGATGAAACTATTCGATGTAGAGGAACTATCGACTCATGGTGGGTCTCTGAGGATCTATGCTTGCCACGATGACGATGTTTCCAAGCCCATAGAGGCGCGGGCAAGAGAACTGAAATCTCGAGAAGAAATCGCCGGATTCGGTCAGCTGAATCACCACCTGTCGTATGGTCTGCAAGTTGAGGTGACCAAGAGAAAGTTGCTGTCCTTTCTCATCTCTGCGAAACAGGAAGGCAAGCACGTTGTCGGTTACGGGGCTCCTGCAAAAGGGAATACGCTGCTCAATTATTGCGGGGTTCGGACGGACCTTATTGACTACACGGTAGACCGGAGTCCTCATAAACAAGGGCATTTTCTGCCCGGCGTGCATATCCCGATTTATGGGCCGGAACGAGTTCGCGAAACACGTCCTGACTATCTCCTGATTCTGCCCTGGAATATTCGGGAAGAAGTCATGCAGCAGATGAGTCACATTCGGGAATGGGGCGGGAAATTCGTCGTTCCGATTCCTGAAGTGCAAATGCATTCATGATTTTCACAGAAACCGCCCTCAAGAATGTATTTCTGATCGATCCTGAGCCGGTCAAGGATGAGCGGGGAATGTTCATGAGGATTTGGTGTGAACGGGAGTTCAAGGCTCATGGATTTCAGGCCACATGGGTACAGTCAAGCGTTTCGGTGAATATACTGAAAGGCACTCTGCGGGGGCTTCATTATCAATCTGCTCCACATGAGGAAGTGAGGTTGGTTCGTTGCACTGCGGGAGCCATTTACGATGTCATCGTCGACTTGCGACCTGCATCGCCGACGTATTGTCAACACGTCGGAATAACGCTGTCTGCAGACACTCGTCGGGCTGTTTATATTCCGAAATGTTGTGCCCATGGGTTTCTCACACTCGAACAAAATAGCGAGGTGTCGTACTGCATGTCGGAGTTCCATGTGTCTGCAAGCGCTCGAGGATTTCGATGGGATGACCCTGCGTTCAAGATTGCCTGGCCCGCACCTATTTTGGTCATGTCGGAGAAGGATCGCACATGGCCAGCATTTCTCAAGAACGGCGCGGTGCCATCATGACATCAGTCGGTCCCAAAGAGGCAGTGAGAGGTGAAGAGTTAGGCAAAGAGATGCATGACTTCATAGTAGAGCTTTATCCGATATGCCGGAGTATTACCGGTGCGGGTGTCAGAGAAACCCTCCGAGCGATCCGAAAACGTATTCCACTTGAAATGTATGAAGTTCCTAGCGGAACCAAGGTGTTTGATTGGACAGTTCCGTTGGAGTGGAACGTAACCGATGCCTATGTCATGAACCAGGAGGGGAAACGAGTCATCGATTTCAAAGCGCACAATCTACATCTGATGAGCTACAGTTTGCCCGTTAAGAAAAAGATGATGTTGGCGGACCTCAGACCCCATTTATTCACGCTGCCGGAGCATCCCGAATGGATTCCGTACCGAACTTCTTATTACAAGCAGAACTGGGGTTTTTGTCTTCGACACGCAGATCTTCAAGCGACTACTCGATGACGAGTACGAGGTCGTCATCGATTCGAGTCTTCGGCCTGGTTCACTTACGTATGGCGAGTTTTATGTACCGGGTGAAATTTCTGATGAGATTCTCGTCTCGTGTCATGTGTGCCATCCTTCTATGTGCAACGACAATTTGTCAGGTATTACGGTGGCCGTGAAACTGGCAGAAACTATAGCAACATGCCCAAGACGATATTCATACCGCTTTCTTTTCATTCCCGGGACAATTGGATCGATTACATGGCTGGCTCAGAATGAGCAGATGGTGTCTCGCATTAAACATGGGTTTGTCTTGACCGGGGTAGGCGATGCGGGGAACATCACCTACAAAAAGAGTCGTCAGGGCAGTGCGGAGATCGACCGGGCGATGGCGCATGTACTGAGGCATTCAGGAGAGACCTCTACCATCATCGACTTTTTCCCTTATGGGTACGATGAGCGGCAGTATTGTTCTCCGGGGTTTGATCTGCCTGTTGGATGTTTCATGCGGGCTCCGCATGGTCAGTATCCGGAGTATCATTCCTCTGCAGACAATTTGGGCTTTGTGAAGGCTGAATCCCTGGCTCAGTCGTATGGACGATGCCTAGAGGTGTTGGAGCTATTGGAAGGAAATCGAACGTACATGAATCAAAACCCGAAGTGTGAACCACAATTGGGTCGAAGGGGGCTCTATCGTGCCGTTGCTGGCCAACAAGAAAAACAATGGACGGAATTGGCTCTCTTCTGGGTCTTGAACGCGTCCGATGGACGCCATACATTGCTTGCTATCGCGGAGCGTGCCGATCTTCCATTCAGAAAAATTCAATCCGCAGCCGACGCGCTCCTGGAGGTTGGACTATTGAAAGAATGTCGGAGGCCGGGAAACTCCTGATGGAGAATCGACCATGAGCACCATCTATTTTGACCCTCCATTCTCGGACGAACGACGCCGCGAAGAGTTATTTCAAGGCCAGCTGCTCGTGTATTCTCCGAGGAAGAGTACTCTCGCGTTTATCGAATTTGCCAGAAAATTGATCGAGGAAGCCTTTGCCCCTTATGATCCGGAGACAGCTCAGAGACATCTTTCCGTTGAGCAGTATGCCGACCTCCTTGGGAAACTGAAGCCAAATTTCATTCATCACTCCCAATCAAAAGCGCTCATGTGCGACATTTTTGACGAGATGGGCTGTGATCTTGAGAAGACATATTTTGATGTACCGAAGATGCGAACCTCTACCAGTGATAATTATCTAACGACGGGCATTGCTTATGCCTGGCACCCGCATCGAGATACGTGGTATTCCGCGCCTCCTTGTCAGATCAATTGGTGGATCCCGATCTATGATATTCAGTCCAACAATGCCATGGCCTTCCACCCGCAGTACTGGAACGTTCCGGTAAAGAATAGTTCCAAGGGGTATAATTACTATGTGTGGAATCAGCAAAATCGCGGAGCACATGTCGCTCGTTTCCTAAAAGAAGATCCCAGGCCGCTACCAAAGCCGACCGAATCACTTGTGCTCGATCCTCAGATTCGCCTCATCGTGCCGGTGGGAGGTATCATTTTATTTTCGGGAGCTCAGATGCACTCGAGTGTGCCCAATACATCGGGGAAAACTCGATTTAGCATAGATTTTCGTGTGGTGAACCTCGATGATGTAGCAGGAAGGAAAGGTGCCCCTCGGGTGGATGAAGAATGTACTGGGACCACCATGAGGGACTATTTGAGGGCGAGTGACCTTTCACAGATCACCGCTGATCTTGTGTCTCTCTATGATGATGAAACTGCCGATGCCGGTGCGCTCACATATCAACATAATAAAGCGGAACACAGCATATGATGTGTGTGAAGTCTGATTTCAAATGATCAGATGAGGGGTGGGACAAATCGGCGGAAAGAGGTAGTGGCGGTACTTCCAGCAGCCGGCAGATCTCTTCGGCTGATGCCGCTTCCCTGCAGCAAGGAGATACTTCCTGTCGGTTTAACGGCCATGGCCGGCCTGCGGGGGTCTCGCTTCAGGGTAGTCAGTCACTATCTGCTTGAATGCCTTCAAAAAGCGGATATTCGGAAGGCCTATATCGTAATTCGGCAAGGCAAATGGGATATCCCAGCGTACTGGGGAAGTGGGGGAATGTTAGGGGTGAACCTTGCCTATATGGTGATCGAAGGTTCGAGTGGCCCGCCGGATACGATTGATCGGGCATATCCATTCGTGAAGGATAAGATCGTAGCGTTCGGCTTTCCGGATATTATTCTTCGTCCAAAAGAAGTTTTTGCTAAACTGCTGGATCGGTTAAATTGCTCAGGGAGCGATGTGGTGTTGGCGCTGTTCCCAGCTCATGATGCCAAGGCCATGGATATGGTCGATATTGACGCGGCTCTTCGGGTTCGAGCGATTCATCTAAAGCCAAGAGTGACACGGCTTCGATATGCTTGGTTGTGTGCCGTATGGACGCCTGTGTTTACGGATTTTTTGCATCAGTTTTTGCGCCGGATGAAACAAGGGGAAAACGCCGGGGTGGTTGGAAATCGAAGGATCGATGCTCAGGGTGATATTCCGGTAGGAGTTGTATTGAAAGAGGCGGTGAATGCCAAGCTCAAGGTTGACGGGGTCACATTTCCCACTGGACGGTATATTGATATTGGCACTCCCCAAGCTCTTCCCATGATTCGCCGGTTCGTATCTCATGCGCGGCCATCATACTTGACGGTTAAATAGTAAAATAAAGGCGATACCCCGATTCACTGCCCAAGGATCCGCGCATCGATCTGACCGGGAAGAGGGAGGCGGGCGTCGTTGCAGCGACTGGACCCTCAAGTATTGACAGATAATTCTCGCATGCTTGAAGCAGTCTCAGAAGATGTATAATTTGAACGTTGGGTTCGGCGCAAATGCTGTACCAACAGAAAGAACTATGATTATGAAATCTTCCCTGTGGGTGCTCTTCATCTCGCTAGCGGTGGCGGTAAGCTCGGGCCCCGGATTCTGTGATTCAGGTTCGGTGAAGCCATCCGGTGCCGGTAAATTGCCGACAGATACCACCGTATTGCCTGCTGCGACGCCGCAGACCGAGAAGGCGATCAGTCAGGTGGTGATGGATAAGCTGTCGAATGCGGTCAGCAGCGAGTATGTGATCGGTGCCGAGGATATGCTGGACATAACCGTATGGAGGAATCCGGACCTGTCAAGACAAGTGCAAGTGCGTCCTGATGGGCGAATTTCAATGCCGATCATTCGTGACGTCGTGGCTGTAGGGAAAACGCCTACCCAATTAGCCGAGGAAATGACGAACAAACTGAAAGAATACGTTCAAAATCCCGTCGTCGCTGTGACGTTGAAAGAGGTCAATAGTTCCAATGTTTTCCTGTTGGGCGAAGTTGCTCATCCGGGGAGATATCCGTTAAAAAGCAAAATGACGCATTCTCCAGGGGATCACCATCGCGGGCGGATTCAAAGAGACGGCAGCGCGAAATCAAATAGTCATTTTCCGGTTTATTGAAACTGCTCCCGGTCAGAAGCGATTCACGGCCAGCTACGACGATATCGTGCTCCGCAGTGGAATCAGTGATAATTTCGAACTTAAGCCTGGTGATACGCTGGTGGTTCCGAGCGAGTCGATGGTGGTCTTCCCTGGCCGGTAGGGAAGACCGGAAAGGATACTGTGGACAATTACGCGAGATGGACAAGGATACGCACGGCAGATTTGTCAAAGATGAGAGCTCTATCGATTGGGCTTTTGTTGTGCTCCTTTGCTGTCCAAGCCGGTTGTCTAGGGCCAGTGACATCGAGAGAATATAAAGCCTCCGATGTTCCGGCCGAATTTCTTCTCGGCTCTGAGGATCTAATAGAAATCAATGTCTGGAAGAATCCGGATCTGTCAAGAATTACCTTAATACGGCCGGATGGATATGTATCAATGCCGATCATCGGGGACATTCAGGCCGCAGGTCTTACGGCTGAGGCTTTGGCTGCGCAGATTACCGAGCGCCTCAAAGGCTACATCCAGAATCCTTCGGTATCGGTCAACGTCAAAGAACTCAACAGTTATTCGGTGTTTGTGTTAGGGGAAGTGACGAAGCCGGGTAAGTATCAGCTTAAATCGTACGTCACAGTGCTCCAAGCTATTTCCATGGCCGGAGGCTTCACCAACTATGCGAGCAAGAATCGATTGCAAGTTGTGCGGGTGATTGAAAGCCCCGGGCACAAACGTCAGGAGATTCACATTCCGCTTCGGTATGATGATCTCGTCAGCGGTCGCGGTGAACCAGGCAACATCGTGCTGGCCTCCGGTGATACGGTCGTCGTACCGTGACGGAGCTATGCGGAATGTCCGAGACACCGCCGTATCCATTTTCCCCAAGTCCTAGGCAGACGGTACGGTAATCAGATCGGTGAGCTGTCGACCTTCGTTCGTGAACAGCCGTCCCAGAAAAGGAGTGGTGGTGATTCTATTGTGGTCTTGTAGGTGTGCTGAAATCAGACGGTTGTTCCGGTTCGTGATTGCTGCGGTGCTTCTCTGGGAGGCTGTGCCGGCGTTATCGGTCCATGCAGAGACGCTGATTGCCCCGACGCTGAGCGTGCGGTCATGGTACGATACCAATGTGTATCGTAGGCCAAGGCAGTTATTAGCCCCGGGCACACAGGCCGAAGATTTTGTGACTAGCGTGCTTCCAGCCCTAAATCTGTTGCATAAGACGCGAGACATTGACGCGGAGGTGAAGATGGGAGGAATCTTCACCACCTATGTGGAAAACACGAACCGGAATTATTTCGGCGCAACGCTCCAAGGTCAGGTTGGATTGGACCACTGGGTTGATCAATATGTCAGAGGTGCGAAGTTGCGTATTGCGGAAAATCTTCGATACACCCCGGAGCAACCGAGCTTTCTGCAAGGAGCGAGGGATCTACCCACAACGTCAGCTTGACTACCGGCACCCAGGGATTTCGAGCCAATACGCTTTACAGTACCACGCAAGTCACCGGAGGATATCCTGTGTCTCAAGATCTCTCTGTGGAAGGGGGGTATACATTTGTGATTCGGAGGATAGGGAGAGTTCAAGGGGGCCTAGAAGAGCTACAGGGAGTCACCCTCTACTTTGACACCATGGCGCACACCTGGTTCGGAGGCCCTCGTTATCATCTGACGCGAAATGACAGTGTTGCGGTCTTGTATAAACAGACTTTTATTACGCAGTCGCAGTCCCAAGGTGGCAGGAATTTTAATACCAATCTGATAACGTTAGCGGGCGACTATACCAAGGAGTTTCAAGAGTGGCGTTTCATAGCCCAAGGAGGGATCACGTTTGCCGAACCGGTGGGGCGGGCCTTCCCGTCGGGCAAGCTTGAGGTGACAAACCAACTTGAGCGAGACACCGCTGTCCGTCTCTCCCTTTCACGGGAAGGCAGGCCATCGTTTTTTCTGGCGGGTGGCGCGATGATCACCAATATTGCCAGCCTGGGAATCAGCCATACAATATATGAACGGCTCATCCTCGATGCGACAGCCGGCTATGCCTATAATGAGTATTTCCCCAATACGGACAAGACGCTTAAAAATCTCACTGTGGGCTCGAAGCTCGCCTATAAGCTGACCAGGGATATTACAGGAGAGATCTTTTATCTCTTTCAAAATCTTGACAGTACTGCCTCGTCACTCCAATTCCAATATTCCCGCCATACAATGGGATTTATGCTGACTGCAGAGTGGAAATGAGACGTTTGAGTTTTTGTCCCTTCTGGGATGACAAGGCTCCGCACCGATGTGTTCTCGGTTCACCCGAGTAACCATGTGGACCATCTGCGTAGTTCTTTCCGGTTTATGTTCCCACTGATGTATTCATGGACTACAAAGCGCGTTGCAATGCCGAAAGTTGGTAAGTCATGAGTGGACGATTTCTAGTTGAGAAAGAGAGCCGCCCCAATCGGCCATTGCCTGGTCGAGGGGATAGGGTGTTAGTGACGGGAGCCAGTGGATTTCTCGGCTCCCATCTCTGCCGGCGGCTGATTCAATGTGGAGTGGAAGTTCATGCAGTTTCTCGTACCCTCGAAGGCGCTTCATTTGAGAATCCACGATGGTGGAGAGTGGATCTCGAAGACTATGCTGCCACCAAGAACTTGTTCGAAAGCGTGAAGCCTCACGTGGTGGTCCATTTATCCGGTCAGGCGACCGGTGATCCGGACATCCGTCATGTTTTGCCGACGTTCCGCAGTCAGCTTCTCACAACGGTCCACTTGTTGACAATTTCGGCAGAAATTGGTTGCCGCCGCATTATCCTGACCGGGTCCTTAACCGAACCCCAAGCCGGCCAGGTAGACAACCCTCCTAGCTCCCCATATGCGGCATCAAAGTGGGCAAGTAACACGTTTGGCCGGATGTTTCAATGCCTCTATCAGACACCCGTGGTGATCGTCCGCCCGTTCATGGTGTACGGACCGAATCAGAATCCGAAAAAAGTGATCCCGTACTCGATACAATCACTTATGCGGGGAGATCAGCCGAAACTGACTAGTGGGAAGTGGCGTGCCGATTGGATCTATGTGGATGATGTGATAGATGGCTTCATCGCAGCCATGTCGGTCCCTGGAGTTGAAGGCTCGACGATTGATCTGGGGACAGGACAGTTGGTTTCGGTAGAAGCCATGATCCGGAAGATTGTCGAAATTATGGGAGTATCAATCGAGCCCCAGTTTGGGGCGCTCTCGAGTCGACTTTGCGAGGAGGTGCGAGCCGCCGACATAGAGCAAGCACGTCGAGTGTTAGGGTGGCAACCGAAGATATCCGTCCATGAAGGTATTAAGAGAACAGTCGAATGGCACCGATCGTCAAGTCCGATAAGCGCTGTGATACCGTCTGCCGTTAAGCGGGACTGACATGACACGTTTCTTTTCCACTGTCACCATGAGAAAAACCGCGCGAGCTATCTGATGCAATCAAATACTCAAGTCATTCGGATCGAGCCGTCCAAGGGGTGGGTAGCGCTTCAATTGCAAGAGTTATGGGCGTATCGAGAGCTGCTCTACTTCTTGATCTGGCGTGACGTGATGGTGCGCTATAAACAGACGGCTTTGGGTGCAGCATGGGCGATTATCCAACCCGTTTTTACGATGCTCGTCTTTAGCCTCTTTTTCGGTCGATTGGGAAAGATCCCTTCCGACGGCATTCCGTATCCGATCTTCACGTATGCTGCCTTGGTTCCCTGGACCTTCTTTTCCCAAGGGTTGAGTCAAGCGTCCAACAGCCTGGTCGGCAGTGCGAATCTGATTAAAAAGGTCTATTTCCCACGACTGTGCATCCCGATCGCGGCAGTGACCTCTGGACTCATCGATTTTGCGCTTGCGTTTATGGTATTGATCGGAATGATGCTCTATTATGGTATTCTTCCAAGTGGAAAAGTGATCTGGCTCCCTGTATTGCTTCTGCTGACCCTTACGACTTCACTTGGTGTCTCGCTCTGGCTTTCCGCATTGAACGTCCATTTCCGAGACGTGCGCCATATCATCCCCTTTTTGACACAACTCTGGCTCTTCGCAACCCCGATCGCGTATCCGAGCAGTCTATTGTCAGAACCATGGCGAACCCTCTATAGCATTAATCCAATGGTCGGAGTAGTCGAGGGGTTCCGTTGGGCGTTGCTTGGGGCAGAGACCGCCCCAGGACCGATGGTGATTGTTTCTTTTTTGGCTGCCTTGGCGATTTTGGTAAGCGGCGTATTTTACTTCCGTCGCTTGGAAAAGACTTTTGCTGATATAGTTTGATGTCGTGGTAGCCGGCATTTGCAGCAGTAAGACGCAGCTGAGAGTAGCGCGCAGACGACGCGTCTAACTCCGAGCCTGCAGCGAGGAATCATGGGTGATATCGCCATACGAGTAGAGGAGATCGGCAAGAAGTACCGTATTGGTAAACCCGAAAAATACAAAACACTGCGGGACACGTTGGCTTCGTCGTTCACAGCCCCATTTCTTAGGGTGGGACGATTATTACGAGGAGAAGTGGCGGTCGACTCTGGACAGGATGAGCAGTTCTGGGCGTTGAAGGAAGTCTCTTTCGAGGTGAGACAGGGTGATGTCATTGGGGTTATCGGTGGCAACGGTGCCGGCAAGAGCACCCTCTTAAAGATACTCTCACGGATCACCGAGCCGACGACGGGCTTCGCTGAAATTCACGGACGTGTCGCCTCACTCTTGGAGGTGGGGACCGGATTTCACCAGGAATTAACGGGGAGGGAGAATACTTATTTGAACGGTGCGATCCTCGGTATGAATAAGAGGGAGATCGATAGAAAATTCGATGAAATTGTCGCCTTTTCCGAGGTCGAGAAGTTTATCGATACTCCCGTAAAGCACTATTCCAGCGGAATGTATCTTCGATTGGCTTTTGCTGTTGCAGCACATCTTGAGCCGGAGATCTTGATAGTGGATGAAGTGCTGGCTGTCGGAGATGCGGGATTCCAACAAAAGTGTCTCGGGAAAATGGGAGCAGTGGCCAAAGAGGGGCGAACCGTTTTGTTTGTCAGTCACAACATGGGAGCCATTACGCAGCTTTGCGGAAGAGCCGTGCAATTGGAGAAAGGGAGGTTGAAACGGACCGGTTCTGCTGGTGAGGTAGTGGCCGCTTATTTGTCGTCAGTCGCCGGGGCAGAACTCAAGTCGAGTTGGTCAGATGAATCTTCCACGCCTGACGGTTCTGATGTTCGATTTAGATCCGCACGGCTGTTGTCGACTGATGACCAACCTCGATCCATTATAAACTTCAACGAGTCGCTTCTGGTCGAGATTGTCTATGAAATAAAGGTTCCCATAAGAAATCTTTCCGTCACATGTCTTCTTTATGATTCGATGAATCATCTCGTGTTCGAGTCGATGGATACCGATATGCCGGAATGGAATGGGTGCATCAGAGAGTCCGATAGCTATTGTGCTACCACAAAAATCCCCCCCCTTCTCCTTAGACCTGGTCGCTATCATTTATCGTTCGCCGCGTTTGTCGAAGGAGTGAAGGTTATTGAGCAGCTTCGGAGAGTATTAACGTTTGATGTGTCAGGAGTGGGGTATACTTTGCAGCCCAAACGTGATGGTATCGTCTCGCCTGTGCTTGATTGGAAGGTGTGTCGATTCAGTGAAAACGGGCGGATGGTCTAGCCTTCTCTTCTGCCGCTCGATAGGACCTAATCGAACGCTGAATATTGAGAAGCGCCCCGAAGGAGTTCCTCATCAGTTCTGGAGGCGACCAACAACGCGCGTCCTGGTCTAGACGATGATGTCGTTTCCTGCCATGCTTGAAAAGTCCATCATCGTGTCGGCACACCCCGACGACGAGGTGTTATGGTTTAGTTCCATCTTGGATAAAGTCAATGAGATTGTCATCTGTTTTGTGAACAACGAGTCTTATCCTGAGTGGAATGTCGGAAGGCGAAAGAGCTTGGCAGCATACCCGATGAGGAATCTATCCATTCTCAATATCGATCAGTCAGAGGTATTCAACGGTGGGGATTGGAACAATCCGGTGATGACAGACTATGGGATAGAGATTGCCAATAAGAAAATCTCTGATCGGAGTGAGCAATATAAAAAGAATTACGAAAGGCTGAGGCAGCAGCTCGAAAAGCACTTGATAGGGTACCTCAATGTCTTTACCCATAATCCTTGGGGGGAGTATGGGCATGAAGAGCATATACAGGTATATCGAACCGTCAAAAGTCTACAAGGCAATCTGAAATTTAACCTATGGTACTCCAACTATGTCAGTAATAAATCGTTCAAGTTGATGTTGGGCCATCTGGAAAGATTTCATTTCGATTATGCGTCCCTCGAAACGAATAAAGCCTTGGCGCGAGGTATTAGGGATATTTATAAGAGGAATAAATGCTGGACATGGTATGATCACTGGGAATGGTACAACGAAGAATCATTCATTAGAGAAAGGCATTTAGAGCAAGGGGACAAAAGGGTCGGCAACCTGTTTCCAATAAACCTCATCAAAGTCAGTCTCCCACCAGTACGAACAAGAAAAGCCTCTTCGTATTACTCGGCGATAGGTCGAACGATGAAGAAATTGACGAGGGACATTTTCAGGAAATTTGGTGTAGAAATAAAACGATATGTGCCCAATGTGTATGAGAGGACGGTATCGCTTGAGCCAGATCACAAAACACAAGGCAATGTGCTTCTATCGTATCACATTAAGCCATTCTTATTAAATCCAGGCGAGCCCATTCCAAATTCGCATACCAGCCAGTGGCGGTGTCTGCAAATCGCGAGGACGTTTTTAGACGTGGGCTATTCCGTGGATGTGATCGATTCCCATAATCACGTCTTTCAGCCGAAGAAACCGTACGCGTTGTTCGTCGGTCACCGGATTAATTTTGATCGGATTGCCGGGCTGCTCAACAGTGATTGTATCAAGATCGCCCACCTGGATACGGCTCATTGGGTTTACAATAATTACTCAACTTATCGACGTAAGTTGGAGCTGCAGCAGAGAAGAGGAATAACGATCAAAGGGAGCGATAGAATAGTAGAGCAAACTCTAGCGCTCGAACATGCTGATTGCGTTACTGTTTGCGGCAATGATTTTAATGTCAATACACTTCGGTATTCAAACAAGCCGATTTACAAGCTTCCTCAGACGCCACCGGTTGTTTATCCCTGGCCGGATGACAAAGAGTTCGGCTCCTGTCGAGCGAATTTTCTCTGGTTCGGCAGCCATGGCTTCGTGCATAAGGGGTTGGATTTGGTATTAGAAGCTTTTGCTGAAATGCCGGATTATCATCTGTACGTGTGTGGTCCGCTAAAACATGAAGAAGATTTCGTCGCAGCGTACCGTACAGAACTCTGTCAAACCCCGAATATTCATGCGGTGGGATGGGTCGATGTGGAAGGTCCGGAATTCACGGGGATAGCCAAGAAATGTCTGGGAGTGGTCTATCCTTCTTGCTCTGAAGCAGGAGGAGGGAATGTGATTGTCTGTATGCATGCAGGGCTGATTCCCCTTGTCAGCTATGAGTCAAGTGTTGATGTGGAAGATTTTGGCGTGATGTTCAAGGATAATTCCGTCAATGCCATACAAAATGCCGTGCAAATGGTGTCCAATCTTCCCTCCGATCAGCTCCAGCAGATGGCCAGGAAAGCTTGGGAATTCGCACGAGCCAATCATACAAGGGAACAATTTGCAGAAGACTACAAGAAGCTGGTTGTGAGTGTTTTTGGAAAGGCGGGGAGCAAAGAGTCTGAAAAGAGTTGCTGAGTGATGATCTCATCGTTGAGTTAGACTTTTGATTCCTCCAGGCCGCGGAGATTATAGGAGGTATTAGTTTCCGCCTTGCCAAGTTAACTATTTCCAAATGGACTCTAGCCTTGGTGGAGCCTCAGTTTCGTTCCTAACACTATGGCGATTAAAACATCCAGCCATTGAGCAATTTCGGAAGGCTTCTACGAAAGAGCGTTAGCCAGGGACGGCGGTATGAGATCAGAGTTGCAACCTTTAGTAAGCGTCCTTACGCCCGTTTACAACTGCGAGAGTTATTTGTCTGAGTGTATCGAGAGCGTATTGGCGCAAACCTATCAAAATTGGGAGTATTGCATCGTCAATAACTGCAGTACTGATCGGACTCTTGAAATCGCAGAAACCTATGCCAAGAAAGACAAGAGGATCCGCATCCATAATAACGCAGACTTCGTCGGTGTCGGTCAAAATGGAAACATCGCATTTCGGCAGATCGCATCGAACAGCACGTACTGCAAAGTCGTCCATGCTGATGACTGGTTGTTTCCGGAATGCCTCATGAAAATGGTTGAATTGGCGGAAGCGCATCAGACGGTCGCCATTGTCGGCGCCTATAGCTTGGTCGGAGACAGGGTGGCATGGGATGGATTGCCGCACACCAGCACCGTGATATCCGGTCGAGAGATCAGCCGGTGGACTCTTTTGGGAAAGCCGTATGTGTTTGGAAGTCCCACGGCGCTTTTGCTGCGGTCAGACCTCGTCAGGGCCTCGGAAGCATTTTACGATGAGTCCAATAGCCATCGTGATTCCGAAGCGTGCCTTCGGATCTTGAGAAGTTGGGATTTTGGCTTTGTGCATCAAGTGCTAACCTACACAAGAATACGGGAAGCTGATGGGAGGACTTTCAGTAAACGGTACAATACCTATCTGCCCAATAATATCGATAGGCTTCAGAAGTTCGGACCGACAGTGTTGAGTCAGGAGGAACTAAGAGCCCGACTCAAATACTATTGGGCATCGTACTATGACTACCTGGCTGTCTCGGTGTTCATGGTAAGAGAAAAAGAATTTTGGGCATTTCACCTGGGGAAAATGGAAAGCATGGGGCATCCGCTGAGTCTGCTGAGATTGACCATTGCGGTTTGCGCGAAGGCCATCGATTACCTTTTCAATCCCAAGCGAACTGTTGAGGGTCTATTGAAAAAGATTCGGCAGTGAGTGTGAGTCGCTGAGTGAGAAGCCGATCAAGACAACAGCCATGTGTCGAAAACCGAACATACCTGGCCGTCTTCCATGCAATGTGAAAAGCTCATTGATGTTGTCCCGGCATGGTACATGTGATGGGAGATTTACCATCACATGGCAAGTGTCCGGTGAGTGCCAATGAGAACTTGCCGTAGCGCAGTGATAATGGAGAGCCGACTGAGTCAGTGAATCGCGGCAGGGGCTTTACTACACGACGAATCGGCGTGAAATCTGGCGGTGATGCTGGTGGCTGACGCTGTTACGAAAGCTGTTGGGCAAGATCAAGAATGTAACGGTTTATCCAGACCGCTCTTCCCGGACATTGGTGTCGTTGCGTTTGTTCCGGAGGAATGGGGAGGCCCCTGGTTGTCGCGTCATCAGGTGCTTACCCGCCTGTCCAGATATTTTCATGTCGTCTGGGCGGAGCCTGCCAGAAGATGGCGAGAGCTTGTCTTCGGCAGTCAAACGTCGGTGAATCGATCCCATCGCACGGAAGCGTTTCCAGAGGGGTTTGTCCTGTACCAGCCGGAACGGTGGCTGCCGTGGTTCGGACGACCGGCCTGGCTGGCTTCGTGGACCGTGGGGGAAAGAGGCCGTCGCGCCGCTGCATTGCTTCGTCGGCGCGGATGCAAAACCATTATCTTTTATCTCTGGCGGCCTTATTTCGACCGTGTCTTGGACAGTCGCTCGTATGATCTCAGTTGTTATCACATCGTTGATGAATATTCGTTTTCTCCGTCCGAGCTGCCGTTGACAAATCAAGAGATACAGCTGATCAAGCGAGTCGACCAAGTCTTCGTCCATTCTCCAGCGTTGCTGGAACGTAAAGGACACTTCAACCCCCATACGCTCTTTGTTCCCAATGGCGTGAACTATCGGGCATTCGCGACTCAACAGGAAGAGCCGGCTGATTTAAAGGAGATTCCCCATCCGAAAATCGGCTATATCGGGGTCATCAAAACGCAGCTGGATTTTAAGGTTTTGCTGGGGTTGGCGACTCGCCATGTGGAATGGTCCTTCGTCTTTGTAGGCCCCAAAGGTCATTTGGGCACAGACACGACGCTCGTGGAGCAACTAGTCAAATTACCCAACGTGTACTTTCTTGGACACAAGCCGATAAAGACGGCCTGCGCATATCCCCAGCATTTTGATGTCTGTTTGTTGCCGTACAAGGCCAATGACTACACGAAATACATTTATCCCCTCAAGCTCCATGAATATTTGGCCGGAGGAAAACCGATTGTAGGAACCCCCATCCGATCCCTTTTGGATTTTGCCCATGTCATTAAGCTGGCAAGTACACAAGAGGAGTGGTCTCGAGCGTTGGCTGAGTCTCTTGCACCAGACGCTGTGTCGATCGATGAGGTCGAAAAGCGTCGGAGCATCGCAAAGCAGGTGGATTGGGAGACATTAGTTCATACCATCGCCGGTTCGATGTGTAACCGACTTGGTTCTCCATACAGAGACCAATTCGTCGCAATTAACCTTGAAACGGAATAGAACTGTGCAGTCATTCAGGTGTTGAGCCATCCGTTGTGCTTGTACGAGGAGATGGCATGAATCGGCGTGATCCTTGATGCATTGGAAGTAGTAAATAAACGGATACAGTGCAGGAGCCGCACAACATATGGCGACGACCGTACTAAGCGAGCGGAAAACGCGTAGTGATGAATCACCATCGATTCCGACGACCCAAGGTGCTGTTCTTGGCCTATTATCTTTCCTCCGCTCAATTTGATCGGCTGTGTCCGGACGTGGAACATTGCGACCTACCTGACTCGACGTTGGGTGGGACGTAACCGTCGTAACTCCCGATCCTTCCGTATGGCGCAAGGTTGAAAACAGCGATACAGTTTCGATGCAGTTGGAGGGGGAAGGGATCAAGAGGATTTTGACCGGCCACCGATGGCGATGTCTGGTACCGGGTCTTCTTCAGTGTTGGAACCAAAGCCTTGGCTGGGTTGCCGGAGGGGTCTGCCGAGCCATTGCACGGAACCTGGGAATTGACAGTCACATAGGTTGGGTCAAGGCTGCCGGGCAAGCCTGTTCCAGCTTGAGGCCGAAGGGATGTGACGTAATCCTTGCGTCTGGCTCACCATTCGTAGCGTTTAGGCTGGCAAAGCGCTGGCAGATCGACTGGGCCGTCCCTATGTTTTGGATTACCGTGATCCCTGGACGGGAAATCCTCATGATATTCGCCCGTCACGGTTTGCCAGCTATCCAAGGAAGAGGCGAGTTTGCTCAAAGGTTGTGCAGCAGTCACCATACGTTCGCCTTCGTGGGGTGTTGTCCTTAGATCAAGCCACAGTATTGGGGCCAAGCTTCATGTGGTTACCAATGGCTATGACCCTAACGAAATGGCGACCGTTAACGCATACGACTTTGGACATTGTGCTTTTGTCTATACAGGAATCTTCTATCCACCGAAGCGAGTCATCTCACCTTTTCTGGCTGCGCTCAAGTTCTTCAAAGAGAATTGTAGCGAAAGCAGTAGGACGTGGTACTTCCACTACTATGGACCGGACGAACATCACGTTCGTGAACAGGCAGAGCGGTTTGGCCTGAATGATCGAATTGTGTTGCATGGAAGAGTCTCGCAGCGTGAGGCTCTGTCGGCAGTCAAGGGTGCAAGTCTTGCCGTCGTCATCACTTCAATCGAGGACGAAGGCACACTAGAGGATAAAGGGATTGTCACAGGCAAAATATTCGAGGCGATCGGGGTTGGAACACCCGTTCTTCTGATCGCCCCTAAGGGGAGCGATGCGACAACGACTACCGCGGCCACCGGATTAGTGAAAAGCTTTGTGGGAACCGACATTCATGGTATGGCATCGTTTCTAAAGGATGTGATTCGAGGAAAGGTTCCTGACCGCAAAAAATGTGGAGGTGTTTTCGTGGATAAACATCGTGAAGCAACTAGACGCTGTGTTGCGTGAGGCAATTTCAGTTACAACTCATGTCTAACGAACCAATGAGAGGCATGACATTCTGGGAAGGCGCTCTGGTTTGAGACCTGATCGTCAGATAAGTATCCGAGCGAACGGTAGGGATTTATGTGTGGTATCGCCGGTGTAGTTAGACATGAGTTGTACCTGAAATTGCCTCACGCAACACAGCGTCTAGTTGCTTCACGATGTTTACCCACGAAAACACCTCCGCATTTTTTCGGTCAGGAACCTTTCCTCCAACCACATCCTTGAGAAACCATGTCATGCCGTGAATGTCGGTTCCCACAAAGCTTTTCACTAATCCGGTGGTCGCGGTAGTCGTTGTCGCATCGCTCCCCTTAGGGGCGATCAGAAGAACGGGTGTTCCGACCCCGATCGCCTCGAATATTTTGCCTGTGACAATCCCTTTATCCTCTAGGGTGCCTCGTCCTCGATTGAAGTGATGACGACTGCAAGACTTGCCCCCTTGATTGCCGACAAAGCCTCACGTTGCGAGACTCTTCCATGCAACACAATTCGATCACTCAGGCCAAATTGCTCTGCCTGTTCACCGCGAACGTGGTCTTCTTCCCGTCCATAGTAGTGGAAGTACCACGTCCTACTGCTTTCGCTACAATTCTCTTTGAGGAACTTGAGCGCAGCCAGAAAAGGTGAAATAACTCGCTTCGGTGGATAGAAGATTCCTGTATAGACAAAGGCACAATGTCCAAAGTCAAATGGTTGAACGGTTGCCATTTCGTCAGGGTCGTAACCATTCAGTAATCACATGAAGCTTGGCCCCAATACTGTGCGCTTGATCTAAGGAAACACCCCAGGATGGCGACACAATGGTCACAGCCGCACAACCTTTGATCAAACTCGCCTCTTCCTTGATGCTGGCAAGCCGTGAGGGGCGAATATCATGAGGATTTCCCGTCCAGGGATCACGGTAATCCAAAACATAGGGCCGGCCAAATCGCTCTGCCAGCTGCTTTGCCAGCCTAAACGCTACGAATGGTGAGCCGGACGCAAGGATAACGTCCACATCCCTCAGCTCAACCTTGAACAGGCTTGCCCCGCAGCCTTCACCCAACCTACATGACTGTCGATTCCCAGGTGCCGTGCAATGGCTCGGCAGAGCCCTCCGGCAACCCAGCCAAGGTTTTGATTCCAACACTGAAGAAGGCCCGGTACCAGACATCGCCATCGGTGGCCGGTCAAAATCCTCTTGATCCCTTCCCCCTCCAACTGCATCGAAACTGTATCGCTGTTTTCAACCTTGCGCCATACGGAAGGATCGGGAGTTACGACGGTCACGTCCCACCCAACGCGAGTCAGGTACGTAGCAATGTTCCGCGTCCGGACACAGCCGATCAAATTGAGCGGAGGAAAGAAATACGCCAAGAACAGCACCTTGGGTCTCGAAATCGATGATGATTCATCACTACGCGTTTTCCGCTCGCTAGTACGGTCGTCGCCATATGTTGTGCGGCTCCTGCACTATATCCGTTTATTTACTACTTCCAATGCATCAAGGATCACGCCGATTCATGCCATCTCCTCGTACAGACACAACGGATGGCTCAACACCTGAATGACTGCACAGTTCTATTCCGTTTCAAGGTTAATTGCGACGAATTGGTCTCTGTATGGAGAACCAAGTCGGTTACACATCGAACCGGCGATGGTATGAACCAATGTCTCCCAATCCACCTGCTTTGCGATGCTCCGACGCTTTTCGACCTCATCGATCGACACAGCGTCTGGTGCAAGAGACTCAGCCAACGCTCAGACCACTCCTCTTGTGTACTTGCCAGCTTAATGACATGGGCAAAATCCAAAAGGGATCGGATGGGGGTTCCTACAATCGGTTTTCCTCCGGCCAAATATTCATGGAGCTTGAGGGGATAAATGTATTTCGTGTAGTCATTGGCCTTGTACGGCAACAAACAGACATCAAAATGCTGGGGATATGCGCAGGCCGTCTTTATCGGCTTGTGTCCAAGAAAGTACACGTTGGGTAATTTGACTAGTTGCTCCACGAGCGTCGTGTCTGTGCCCAAATGACCTTTGGGGCCTACAAAGACGAAGGACCATTCCACATGGCGAGTCGCCAACCCCAGCAAAACCTTAAAATCCAGCTGCGTTTTGATGACCCCGATATAGCCGATTTTCGGATGGGGAATCTCCTTTAAATCAGCCGGCTCTTCCTGTTGAGTCGCGAATGCCCGATAGTTCACGCCATTGGGAACAAAGAGCCCGTATGGGGGTTGAAGTGTCCTTTTACGTTCCAGCAACGCTGGAAAGTGGACGAAGACTTGGTCGACTCGCTTGATCAGCTGTATCTCTTGATTTGTCAACGGCAGCTCGGACGGAGAAAACGAATATTCATCAACGATGTGATAACAACTGAGATCATACGAGCGACTGTCCAAGACACGGTCGAAATAAGGCCGCCAGAGATAAAAGATAATGGTTTTGCATCCGCGCCGACGAAGCAATGCAGCGGCGCGACGGCCTCTTTCCCCACGGTCCACGAAGCCAGCCAGGCCGGTCGTCCGAACCACGGCAGCCACCGTTCCGGCTGGTACAGGACAAACCCCCTGGAAACGCTTCCGTGCGATGGGATCGATTCACCAACGTTTGACTGCCGAAGACAAGCTCTCGCCATCTTCTGGCAGGCTCCGCCCAGACGACATGAAAATATCTGGACAGGCGGGTAAGCACCTGATGACGCGACAACCAGGGGCCTCCCCATTCCTCCGGAACAAACGCAACGACACCAATGTCCGGGAAGAGCGGTACTGGTAAACCGTTACATTCTTGATCTTGCCCAACAGCTTTCGTAACAGCGTCAGCCACCAGCATCACCGCCAGATTTCACGCCGATTCGTCGTGTAGTAAAGCCCCTGCCGCGATTCACTGACTCAGTCGGCTCATCCATTATCACTGCGCTACGGCAAGTTCTCATTGGCACTCACCGGACACTTGCCATGTGATGGTAAATCTCCCATCACATGTACCATGCCGGGACAACATCAATGAGCTTTTCACATTGCATGGAAGACGGCCAGGTATGTTCGGTTTTCGACACATGGCTGTTGTCTTGATCGGCTTCTCACTCAGCGACTCACACTCACTGCCGAATCTTTTTCAATAGACCCTCAACAGTTCGCTTGGGATTGAAAAGGTAATCGATGGCCTTCGCGCAAACCGCAATGGTCAATCTCAGCAGACTCAGCGGATGCCCCCATGCTTTCCATTTTCCCCAGGTGAAATGCCCAAAATTCTTTTTCTCTTACCATGAACACCGAGACAGCCAGGTAGTCATAGTACGATGCCCAATAGTATTTGAGTCGGGCTCTTAGTTCCTCCTGACTCAACACTGTCGGTCCGAACTTCTGAAGCCTATCGATATTATTGGGCAGATAGGTATTGTACCGTTTACTGAAAGTCCTCCCATCAGCTTCCCGTATTCTTGTATGCCTAGGGTAGCACTTGATGCACAAAGCCAAAATCCCAACTTCTCAAGATCCGAAGGCACGCTTCGGAATCACGATGGCTATTGGACTCATCGTAAAATGCTTCCGAGGCCCTCGACGAGGTCTGACCGCAGCAAAAGCGCCGTGGGACTTCCAAACACATACGGCTTTCCCAAAAGAGTCCACCGGCTGATCTCTCGACCGGATATCACGGTGCTGGTGTGCGGCAATCCATCCCATGCCACCCTGTCTCCGACCAAGCTATAGGCGCCGACAATGGCGACCGTCTGATGCGCTTCCGCCAATTCAACCATTTTCATGAGGCATTCCGGAAACAACCAGTCATCAGCATGGACGACTTTGCAGTACGTGCTGTTCGATGCGATCTGCCGAAATGCGATGTTTCCATTTTGACCGACACCGACGAAGTCTGCGTTATTATGGATGCGGATCCTCTTGTCTTTCTTGGCATAGGTTTCTGCGATTTCAAGAGTCCGATCAGTACTGCAGTTATTGACGATGCAATACTCCCAATTTTGATAGGTTTGCGCCAATACGCTCTCGATACACTCAGACAAATAACTCTCGCAGTTGTAAACGGGCGTAAGGACGCTTACTAAAGGTTGCAACTCTGATCTCATACCGCCGTCCCTGGCTAACGCTCTTTCGTAGAAGCCTTCCGAAATTGCTCAATGGCTGGATGTTTTAATCGCCATAGTGTTAGGAACGAAACTGAGGCTCCACCAAGGCTAGAGTCCATTTGGAAATAGTTAACTTGGCAAGGCGGAAACTAATACCTCCTATAATCTCCCAGGCCTGGAGGAATCAAAAGTCTAACTCAACGATGAGATCATCACTCAGCAACTCTTTTCAGACTCTTTGCTCCCCGCCTTTCCAAAAACACTCACAACCAGCTTCTTGTAGTCTTCTGCAAATTGTTCCCTTGTATGATTGGCTCGTGCGAATTCCCAAGCTTTCCTGGCCATCTGCTGGAGCTGATCGGAGGGAAGATTGGACACCATTTGCACGGCATTTTGTATGGCATTGACGGAATTATCCTTGAACATCACGCCAAAATCTTCCACATCAACACTTGACTCATAGCTGACAAGGGGAATCAGCCCTGCATGCATACAGACAATCACATTCCCTCCTCCTGCTTCAGAGCAAGAAGGATAGACCACTCCCAGACATTTCTTGGCTATCCCCGTGAATTCCGGACCTTCCACATCGACCCATCCCACCGCATGAATATTCGGGGTTTGACAGAGTTCTGTACGGTACGCTGCGACGAAATCTTCTTCATGTTTTAGCGGACCACACACGTACAGATGATAATCCGGCATTTCAGCAAAAGCTTCTAATACCAAATCCAACCCCTTATGCACGAAGCCATGGCTGCCGAACCAGAGAAAATTCGCTCGACAGGAGCCGAACTCTTTGTCATCCGGCCAGGGATAAACAACCGGTGGCATCTGAGGAAGCTTGTAAATCGGCTTGTTTGAATACCGAAGTGTATTGACATTAAAATCATTGCCGCAAACAGTAACGCAATCAGCATGTTCGAGCGCTAGAGTTTGCTCTACTATTCTATCGCTCCCTTTGATCGTTATTCCTCTTCTCTGCTGCAGCTCCAACTTACGTCGATAAGTTGAGTAATTATTGTAAACCCAATGAGCCGTATCCAGGTGGGCGATCTTGATACAATCACTGTTGAGCAGCCCGGCAATCCGATCAAAATTAATCCGGTGACCGACGAACAACGCGTACGGTTTCTTCGGCTGAAAGACGTGATTATGGGAATCGATCACATCCACGGAATAGCCCACGTCTAAAAACGTCCTCGCGATTTGCAGACACCGCCACTGGCTGGTATGCGAATTTGGAATGGGCTCGCCTGGATTTAATAAGAATGGCTTAATGTGATACGATAGAAGCACATTGCCTTGTGTTTTGTGATCTGGCTCAAGCGATACCGTCCTCTCATACACATTGGGCACATATCGTTTTATTTCTACACCAAATTTCCTGAAAATGTCCCTCGTCAATTTCTTCATCGTTCGACCTATCGCCGAGTAATACGAAGAGGCTTTTCTTGTTCGTACTGGAAGGAGACTGACTTTGATGAGGTTTATTGGAAACAGGTTACCGACCCTTTTGTCCCCTTGTTCTAAATGCCTTTCTCTAATGAATGATTCCTCGTTGTACCATTCCCAGTGATCATACCATGTCCAGCATTTATTCCTCTTATAAATATCCCTAATACCTCGCGCCAGGGCTTTATTCGTTTCGAGGGACGCATATTCGAAATGAAATCTTTCCAGATGGCCCAACATCAACTTGAACGATTTATTACTGACATAGTTGGAGTACCATAAGTTAAATTTCAGATTGCCTTGTAGACTTTTGACGGCTCGATATACCTGTATATGCTCTTCATGTCCATACTCCCCCCAGGGATTATGGGTAAAGACATTGAGGAACCCTATCAAGTGCTTTTCGAGCTGCTGCCTTAGCCTCTCGTAATTCTTTTTATATTGCTCACTCCGATCAGAGATTTTCTTATTGGCAATCTCTATCCCATAGTCTGTCATCACCGGATTGTTCCAATCCCCACCGTTGAATACCTCTGACTGATCGATATTGAGAATGGATAGATTTCTCATCGGGTATGCTGCCAAGCTCTTTCGCCTTCCGACATTCCACTAGCTAAGACTCGTTGTTCACAAAACAGATGACAATCTCATTGACTTTATCCAAGATGGAACTAAACCATAACACCTCGTCGTCGGGGTGTGCCGACACGATGATGGACTTTTCAAGCATGGTAGGAAACGACATCATCGTCTAGACCAGGACGCGCGTTGTTGGTCGCCTCCAGGAACTTGATGAGGAACTCCTTTGGGCGCTTCTCAATACTCAGCGTTCGATTAGGTCCTATTGAGCGGCAGAAGAGAAGGCTAGACCATCCGCCCGTTTTCACTGAATCGACACACCTTCCAATCAAGCACAGGCGAGACGATACCATCACGTTTGGGCTGCAAGGTATACCCCACTCCTGACACATCAAACGTTAATACTCTCCGAAGCTGCTCAATAACCTTCACTCCTTCGACAAACGCGGCGAACGATAAATGATAGCGACCAGGTCTAAGGAGAAGGGGGAAAGCTTGTGGTAGCACAATAGCTATCGGGCTCTCTGATGCACCCATTCC
>CAWKJK010000066.1:0-11256 GCA_963849655.1 uncultured Nitrospiraceae bacterium | reverse complement strand
AGATCATTCGATGCCGGTCTGGAAGAGGTTTTTCCCGTGAAAACCCTCTGAGACGATCACAACCTTGAGGTGGTCCATCGTTCCGGTACGATCGGTCACGGTCACCACGGCATCGGGCAAGGACTTGCGAATATAGTCGGTCAGCACATCGGGTGTAATCACCGGCCTCTTCTCCCCTAGCGTTTCAATACCCTAGCCCAAATCGGCTTATAAACGCAATGCGCATCCTCGCTGGTGGCTTTCAGCCTTGTGGTGGTGCAATTGAGCCACTCATGAGAGCATCGACGCTTTCTTAGGATGCAAGCAGTTGATAGTTTTCAAGTAACCTTCCTCACGATTCGGCATCGACTTTGCGTCTGACCGTGTACAACACAAACATTTTCCCCTCTTCACCAAGGAGGTCGTCATGAGCGAATTCAAGTCCGGATTTTTTGTCGGAGGTGAAAGCACCAATGGTCGTGTGCTGATCGTCGATGACGAGCCCAACATCCGCAAGGTCGTCCGGATGACTTTGCAGAAAGCCGGCTACGATGTCCTCGAGGCAGAATGGAGAGAAAGCCATTGAGGTCATCAATTCGGGCGAAAATCGTCTACTCCTTGACGTGGTAATTTGCGACATCCGGATGCCCGAGGTCAACGGGATCGAAGCGATCGCCTACTTCCGTCAGAACTATCCACGCGTGCCTCTGATCGTCTTGACCGGATTCCCGGATACAGACATGGCCACGTCATTACTCCGGCAAGGTGTAGTGGATTATCTCGTGAAGCCGGTGGAAGGGGAGAAACTGAAAGCTTCTGTCGCTCGCGCCATGGAGCAACGTGAATTGGCTCATCTATGATGGACTGGACGACATCACAGGGGAAAGGCGTGGCGGCGACCTCTTCACCGAATGCTCACCCGCGACTCCGGAGCGAGCGGAACGAATCGGTGCCCGCCTCGTCTCCGATCAGAGCCGCCATCGTCGGAGCGGGCCGTGGTGGAACCGCACTACTCGATGTGCTTCACCAAATCGGCACGATCGAGATCGTCGGCATTACCGATAAGGATCCCTCGGCACCAGGACTTCAACGAGCCCAGGAGATCAACGTGACGATCTATGACCGAGTCGCCGATCTGATCAAGAGCCCGGGGCTCAATCTTGTGATGGACGTCACCGGTGACCCCGCGATGGAACCGATGCTCCGGGAACACCGCCAGAAGCTGACTCGCCAGTGGACACGCGGCGCGACTTCTCTGGACGCTTGTGCAGCATGAATCGACATTCCAAACCGGTTGCCTCCATGCGGAGAAGCTCGCGGGAATCGGCTCGTTTGCGGCGGGCATCGCCCACGATATATAATCCGCTTCAGCTGATTCTCGGTTTGGCGAAAATCTGGCCGACGAAGTCAACCTCGATGTCGTGCATGCCCAAGCACTGGACATCATCGACGCCGTCAAGCGCACGACCGCCATTTGTCGAGATCTCACCTCGTACTCACGCCGCACATCCTTACGGCAAGATTGTCTGGTCGGCGTCAACGGCAAGCTGGATGAAGCCCTCAAGATCGCCCGCTATGCCGTGGCTCTTCAAGACATTGACATTCACAAACTCTATCAGCCTGACGTCGTCGTGAAGGGAAACCCGGATGAGCTCCTCCATGTGTTCGTCAATCTCATCACGAATGCCGTCCAGGCCATGGAACATCGCGGCACCTTGACGTTAGAGACCTCAGCGATGGCCGGCACAACACAGGTTCGTGTTTCGGACACCGGCTGCGGCATTCCTCGGGAGCTACAAAGTCTGATTTTCGAACCATTTTTCACCACGAAACCTCCAGGGAAAGGAACAGGATTGGGCTTATACAACATTAGAAATGTCATCCATCACATGAATGGCTCCATCGGGGTCGACAGCCACATCGGCCGCGGCTCAACCTTCACCCTCACTTTTCACGATGAGTCCGACGTCGGTGAAAGAGCAACTCCATCATGACTGAAAATCCGACATCCTCGCCCCCGGCACCAGATGGAGCTAAAACCAAGGTCATCCTCTCCATGCTGCTCGTCGGTCTCGTCCCGCTCGTCGTCGGCTTGGGAATGGCATTCTGGCAAGGATCTCAAGAAATCCGTGAAGTCAGCGGAGAAAGCTTTGAAGCGCTGGCGACTGAAGCCGCCCGCAAACTCGATCTCCTGCTCGCTGAAGAAATCGCCCACACAGCGCGCATCGCGAATGATCCGATGCTCATCCGTGAACTGGAACATCGGCGTGATGTCCGGGGTGATGCCAAGAGGCCCAACACGGCACCCTCGGACTTAGAACGGCGTTGGATCGCACCAGACCGGACGGCGATCAGATCCGTCACGGAGAACCCGTTCAGCGCCTTGCTCCACGAATACACTTTACCGGCGCCTATAGCGCACCGGGGACAATTGCTTCCGCGCGTCGTTCGCTCCTCGACGAAGATGCTGTTCTTGACCGACGCACAAGGCATGCTCGTCGCGACAATGACCGAACATCCTCCTTTTCGCCACAACGAGGCCCGATGGTGGCAAGGGGCCTTCAACAAAGCAGTGGGCAGACTTTATATCGAAGATATCCGTTTCGACGACCAGGTGAATGCCTATGTATTCACCATTTCACTTCCTGTCATGGATAGTCTTCGATACGAAGTCGTCGGAGTACTTCACCGCGTGATCGACGCCAAAGAGTTTTTTTCCCCTTCAACCGATGTCACTCGATTCGGAAAGACCGGCCATGTCATGTTGATCGATACCAACGGCATCGTCGTCAGTTGCCCGATTCTTCCGACCGGCGTCCCGCTATCCGATCCGAACTTAATCCCGCTCGTCACACCGCAGCATCCCGGTTGGGTGCAAGCTTCGAGCGACGGTCATGGGGGGCAGGATAGCTCCCGTGATCGGCTCCGCCCCTCTTCGGAAACCGGCCGAGCGGCCAACGGCGCCATCAGCAATGGGTCGTGGCACACGTTCGTCTGGCAATCATCCGATGAACTCTTCGCGCCGATTCAGCATCTGTTCACCTGGGTATCGGTATTCGGAGCCGTCGCCGTCGTACTGTTGGCTTCGCTGGGGTACGTTGCCGCCGGCCGCATCGTGACGCCCGTACGGCAACTGCAACAGGCTGCGCAAGCCATCGGACGTGGTGAACTGCGGACACCGATTCAGATCAATACCGGTGACGAATTGGAAGACTTGGCCGACGAGTTTAATCGGATGAACGGTCAACTGAAAGCCGCATTCGCCGGACTGACCGACCAGGTCAAGTTGAAAACCCAGGAGGTCCAGGTCCTCCAAAAGTCTACGGATCAGATCCTGGACGCCGTTCCCACTCCGTATCCTTTTGATCGATGCCCATGATGTCGTGCGCTACATCAATCAGGCGGCCCGCGAATCCTTCAAGGTCCAGGAACCGATGACGGGAACGCCGCTGTTCACGATTCTTCCACTCGACCCGGCCGTACAGAAACGGCTTCAAGCGGAATTTCGCGCCAATGGGAATCCATCTCTCACCATAGGCACGATCGCTCGTGAGGCAGCGCCGAGAGATCCACTGGCGCCGAACGTAGGTCATGAATCAGCCGAGCCTCGCGCTGAACTCCACATCGCTTCGCGCATCTATCAGTACCAATGGTTCCGATTACCCGCGAAACCAGGGGAAGAAGACAGTATCGGACTGGTACTTCGAGACACCACTGACGAGAGCCGATTACAGGACCAGCTGGTTCAGGCGGAGAAGACGGGAAGTCTCGGTGTGTTAACCGCCGGAATCGGCCACGAACTCAACAACCCGTTGTTCGGAATCATTGGGTTGGGGAAGTCATTCAGGATGAACAGGACTTGGAGCATATCAAGAGTTGCGCCCGAGACATCGTGAGTCATGGTCGTCGCATGGCGACCATCATTCGAGACTTTGCCGGCGTGATCAATCGTGAGGCCTCCGACAAGCCGGTGCCGGTGTATTTGGAGCAGGTATTGGACCAAGTGCTGGCCACAGCACAGACTACCGTTGAAATGAAAGACATCGTGATCCACAAAACCTATGCATGCAGTACACCCGTATTGGTATTCCCGGATCAACTTCGCCAAGCGTTGGTGAATCTTGTGGTCAATGCAGCCCAAGCCATGAAAGGCACCGGCACACTCACGTTGACGACGCACGTGTCTGACCATACCGTGATCGTGGCGATTGCTGATACCGGTCCAGGCATCTCAAAACCACACTTAACCAAGGTATTCGACCCGTTTTTTACGACGAAGGGGCAAGGGGAGGGTTCTGGTCTTGGACTCACGGTCGCGAGGCGGATTATTCGAAAGTTCGGAGGCGATCTCCGCATCGAGAGCGACGAGGGCAGCGGTACCGCTTGCATCGTCACGCTCCCGACCAATCCTCCCCTGTCTCCTGAAGGAGGTCCATGGACAGCCGACGCTGCGCATTCCGAACCGCAACCATCGCATTCTTCTTAGTTGGACTTTGGATCTGGATTCCGTTTCCATCCGCCAAGGAAAACCCGGGTCTCGTCGGTATTGCTCCGGAGAAGGTCGCCGATTATATCTATGCCGTCCTCGAAGCCGATCGCGCGATCTATACGACACAGATCGTCAATCGCATGCAGGAGAAAGGCATTGTCTGGGCGGCGGAACATTGGGAGCAGAACAACGCCCTTCCCCTTCCTGCCCAATTTCTTCAGCATTCCGGACGGTTGGTAGCAGAGAGTGGACGAGGTATCCGCTACAGGCTCATCGGGCTCTTCCCGATCTATCAGCGCAACGCCCCCGCCACCGAATTCGAACGAAAAGCCCTAATCCAGCTCCAACGGCAGCCGGATCGGGCGGTTACCGGAATTGTGTCGAGCGGCAAGAAGCAGTACTTTCAAGCCATCTATTCAGACCGGGCCGTCTCTTCCGCCTGCATCACCTGCCATAACAGCCATCCCTTGAGTCCTAAACAGGACTTTAAATTAAACGATGTGATGGGTGGGATCGCCATTACGATTCCGATTGAGTAGACGCACAGTGCGTCATTGTCGGCTGAAGAACCAAAACGCTATACGGAGTGCAGTGTGACAAGAAGATTACGAGGGAGTGGGCGGGCCTGCAGAAGCGACCAGCGGCTTGAGATGGTATTCCTCTCGATAGATCTGTACAGCGGTCATCAACAAACTGATGAGGATCGGACCTACAAAGAGACCAAGCAACCCATAGAGCGCCAACCCACCCAAGACGCTGAGCACGAGCAGCAACACGGGAATCTGTGCATCTTGACCGATCAACCAAGGGCGAAGAAACTGATCGACCATCGAAATGACGCCGATTCCCCAGACCAGCATGGCCAGCGCTTTCCCTGTCGCACCTATCCAGAATAGGTAGAAGACTACCGGCCCCCATACCAACCCCGTTCCGCCGAATGGAATCGGCGCCAACACAATCGTCAAAGCCGTGAGTCCCATCGGAAACGGCACATCGAGCGCCAAGTAGGCCATCCCTGCCAGGAGCCCCTGAACGATCGCCGTGACCAACATCCCTTTCACCACCGCCCGAATGGTTTGATCTAACCGAGTCAGGATTTTGGACTTGTGCGATTCTTCCATCGGAATCAAGTCGTATAAGACAGCGAGCCATCGCCGGCCATCCGTAAAGAGAAAAAACAACACCAACAACATAATGAAGAAATTCGTCACGAGCGCGAAGGTGTTCTTCAGTAGGCCTCCGATTCCACCGGCGAGAAATTGGCTGAGTTCCTTCACCCCGGTCATTAATGATTGCTCCAAGGACGGCGCATGCGTACTGGTACCGGACACCGCCGACTTCAACCAACCGCCGATGAAGGGAATCGCCGCCACTTGATCCGGCAGACGTTGGAGTCCGCCGGCCGAGATCCATAACCGGATCTCTTGTTCAGCTGCACTGGCCTCCCGTACCAACATCATCCCCATTGCGACCAAGGGAACGACCACCATCCCCAACGCCCCGACAGTCAGCATGCCGGCAGAGAGCGCGTCCCTACCGCCGAACAGTTTCGTCAAACGGATATGGAGAGGAAATGCCCAATGGGCCAATAGACCGGCCCACAAGGCCGAAAACACGAATGGTTTGAACATCAGCCCAATCTGGTAGAGGAGCAATACCAGGAGGGAAAAGAACACGATGGAAAAAATCTGTTGTCGAGTCATGGAAGATGTCGGAGTCTCTTGAAGAGGCATCGAGTAAATAGCAGATCCGGCAGCGTCTGTCACGGTAGGAAAGAACGGTATGGAGGCAGCAAGACCTCTCGGTATAAGGACAGCACCGAGAGCAAAGGGAGGGAATTAGCTTACAGATCGGGTTCCCTTCCGATCAGCGCAACCGCTTTCCCACGATGCGCGTTCATGTCACGGACGTTACCGGGCAACCGAGGCGTTTCTTCAGGCCAAGCCGTCACGCCCATGTCGCTCACGCCCTGAAATTTCGCTCCTTCCTCCATCAACATCATAGGACAATGCACTTCGCCGATCAGAACTGCAGTTTTGAGGAGTTGAATTTTTCCGGTTGCCGTGACCGTGGCTTTGATACGTCCGCTACTAACCAGTGAGTCGGCGTGGATGGCTCCCTTTACAACTCCGTCTTCCCCGACAATGACTTCCCCCTTCGTGTGCACATCGCCCTCGAGACGCCCATCGATTCGCACGGTGCCGTCGACCTTGATTTCACCTTTCAGTTCGACACCTTTTGCCAACAGCGTAATATTGCCATCGTCTACATACCCGGTCTTTTTCATGGGGGCTCCTCGGTGCAGGTCAACCTTCCACAAGGTTACCTTAGGACCGGGGATACGCCTAACAGTTTGTGGAATTCAGCACTCCTGTACTCGCCTCCAACTTGTTTTATTGCGGCAAACCAAACGTCTGCTTCAGCCGTTCCCAGAATCCGCCTCCGTGAACTTCGCAATAGACCGTCGGCTCGGTCCCCGTGATGAAGAACTCAAACGTTTTCTCCGGGCATTGCGAAGTCGCAAGTTGCCCGCTTCTGGGATCGACCTTCCGCCGGACGACCCCAACCGGCATCTCAAAATCCTGAGGATCCCGCGGGATAAGCCGAACCGCCAATTCACTCCATATTGGAAGGGCTGCCTGCGCGCCGGTCAACTTGACGGGCCGTTCATCATCAAAACCCACCCACACGCCGATCGCAATGTTAGGGGTGTATCCTATGAACCAGGCGTCTCGATACCCATCGGTCGTTCCAGTCTTGCCTGCCACAGGACCCCGCACCCCTAACGCTCTCGCCTTAGCCCCCGTACCTCGATCCATCACTCCTTTCAACAACGACGTAATGAGAAACGCCCCTTGCGGGGTGGCTGCCTGACGTCGATCGAGGGGAGGACTCCAAATCGTCTCCCGTCCCTCTCGTACCATGTTGGACAGCG
Source organism: uncultured Nitrospiraceae bacterium (assembly GCA_963849655.1). Classification (GTDB taxonomy): domain Bacteria; phylum Nitrospirota; class Nitrospiria; order Nitrospirales; family Nitrospiraceae; genus Nitrospira_D. The sequence continues at coordinate 3,853 of CAWKJK010000066.1, read as the reverse complement.
CGACCGGATGGATGACAACCCCTCCATTGGCGAGCCCGGCATAGGCAGATGTAATCTGGAGCAATGAGACTGAAGAACTACCCAGCGCTAAGGACAAATTGTCGGCCAACGGTGTGGTAATTCCGAACGCGTGCAGCAGATTCGTGAGCGCAGTTATTCCAGTTCGGTGTGCGGTTCAACGGCGGGAACATTCAAGGACTGCTCAAGCGCCGTTCGGACCGTCACCGGTCCTCTATACTGTCGATCGTAATTCTGAGGCGACCAGGACCCTGTGTCGGATTCCAGCGTCACCGGCTCATCCACGAGTAATGTTGTCGGAGTCAGCCCGGTCGCACCTTGGTCACGTGCGGTCTCAAATCCCGCAAGGTACACAAACGGCTTGAAGAGAGACCCCGCCGATCGATGCGCTTGCACAGCCCGGTTGAATTGGCTTAGGCGATAGTTACGACCGCCGACCATCGCCAGCACGTGGCCGGTCTTCACATCCAGTACGACCGCGGCGCCCTGAAGCGGAGGCTCGACTCCGGCCAGAGCCGGATAACTCTTTTCAAGTTTCGTCAATCCTTCCTGTAGCCCCTGAGCGACGATTCGCTGAACCCTGGGATCAAGGGTCGAATAAATTCGCGCGCCGTCCGGTATGTCCATTCCTATCCCCTGCTCGATTTCTCTGAGCAAGTGGTCGACAAAGTACGGCGCATCGGTGAGGACATCTTGATTCAGCATGACCTTCACCGGCCGGTTCATGGCTTGAGCCACGACACCTTCCGTCAAGATCCCCTCTTCCTCCAAACGGCGAAGCACCACATTTCGACGCTTCGTTGCATCCTCAACGCTTTTTACAGGGGAATAGGCATTGGGGCCTTTGATCAATCCGACGATCAACGCCGTTTCATCGATCGACAGTTCGTCAAGATTCTTACTGAAGTAGCGATGGGCGGCTTCTCCTACGCCGTAGATCGAAACCGGTCCGGCTTGACCGAGATAGATCTCGTTTAAATAGCTCTCTAGAATCTCTTCTTTCCGATATTTGAACTCGAGCGTCATCGCGGCCATCAATTCCCGGAGTTTCCGCCCAAGGGTTCGCCTGGGAGAGTAGAAGAGGTTCTTAGCCAATTGCTGGGTGAGCGTGCTGCCTCCCTGCACGACGACACCGCGAGTCACGTTGACCCACAGCGCTCGGCCGATCGCGATGGGATCAACCCCGAGATGGGAAAAAAATCGACGATCCTCGATGATCAGCAGCGTTTTAATCAGGAAGGGAGGGACACGGTCCAGGGGAATCCATTCCCTGACCTGCCTGGTGCCGGAGCGCATCCCGCTGATCAACACCGGCTCGAGTGATACCAAAGAAAGCGGTTGCCTATCGGACACGGACAACACCTCGGTGAGGATGCCGTTCACCAATATCAACCGAACTGATCGCGCAGGAAGTCGGTTCTCCTCCTGAGGATGCAGAAAGATCTCGATTGAGTCTTTTGTGGCGAAATATTCACCGGCTACGCGCGGTGCCGCAGCGACCGGCTTGTACTCCAATCGCTGCAGATGGTCGAGCAATCCAGAATCCACAGGATGGAGCCCCGGCGTCAGAAAAAACGGGGCACCATAGATCAACAGAGGCGGATGCTCATCGCTTTTTGGCAAGGCCAAACTGGTTGAGAGAAAGAAGCCATACCCTCCCGCTAGAGCGACGGTCACTCCACATACGATAAGGAATGGAATGAGGAGTCGCCTTGCCAACGGGACGAGCCGAGGTGACGTTTGAGCCGACATGGCCTCAGCTTACCCTGTATCTTCAGACAAGGGAACTGTCCGAGATGGGAAACGCACCCCGGGAGATCTGTTTAGGCGGTCGTTGCGTTGGCAGGAACGTCGTGACCGACTGCGGTCAAGAACTAGCAGGTTGCCTGAACAACTCGACGGATTAAAAAGCACCGAACATAGAGCTCAGGAGTTTTATATAAACGCCCTAATTTCGAAGTACGGCTGCGGCTTCAGGTAGGGCCTGGTTTGTTTGTGATGGAGCCTTCGTGCCCTGATTCATTGTGCGGCGAACGACTGTCGTCCTCGCTCGAGAGTTCAGACTTCATATCCGGCGAAGTTTCTTCATCATGAACGCGGGGTCGCCTAATGTTGGCAATCAGCTTTTCTTTGGCCTCAACAGCTCCCTGCAGGACAACCCCTGTCAGCCCAACCGTTATTGTCGTGCCGATGGCACTCTCACTTGTCCGATCTGGCTGTTGGAATTTTCTGTGATCTGATGCAAGCGAAGCTGAGTTTCCATGATCTTGCGCTGTAATATTTCTTCCGGTCTTGTTCTCAATGACGGGAGCAAGTAACAGTTCCTTTTCTTCCGCAGTCGACTCCGCTGTCTCAAGAAACACTTCGCGACTGACACCCAGATGCTTTTCCTCAAGGTTCGCTGTATCGACTGACGGGGGAGCCTGCGTCGTTATCTCAATTTCCTTTTGAAGGTTTTCTGGCGGACTGAATTCCGTCTTCCCGGTTTCGCTCGATACATCCGACAAGGAAAACGCCGTCGTGTCATTCTCACGGGCGGCCATCGAATGACTTGTCCCAGAAGAGCCGGGCACATTTGGAAGTCGCAGCGGCTCATTCGCATCGGTGAGAGTGATGGTAAAGGACTTGTCGCAGGTCAACCCACCCGCATCCATGACCCTGACAACGACCGTGTGACTGGTCGCCGCTTCGTAGTTCAAGAGCGCGCCATTTGCGACCGTGATGACCCCGGTGGCACTGTTGATCGCAAACCGGCCCCCCGCATTATTGGTCAAGGTATAGGTCTTCGTGTCGCCGCTGTCGGCATCAACCGCACTGACCGCGCCCACCACGATCCCATTCGCCGCGTTCTCCACCACGGTGTCGCCACTCAGGGTAATACTGGTCGGTGCTTCATTCACGTTAGTCAGGTTAATGGCGAAGGTCTCGTCATAGGTCAGTCCGCCCGAGTCCGTCACCCGCACCGTCACACTATGGCTGGTCGCATTCTCGTAGTTGAGCAAGCTGCCATTGGCCACCGTAATTTGGCCTGTGCTGCTATTGATTGCGAATCGCCCGCCCGCACTATCGGTCAAGCTATACGTCTTGGTATCGCCGGCATCCGGGTCCGTCCCCATCACCGTGCCCACCACGGTCCCGTTCGCCGCGTTCTCCGCCACGGTGTTCGCCGACAGACTCAGGTCCGTCGGCGCATCGTTGACGGCAGTAACGTTGAACGTCAGCTGATTCGGCGTCGGATCATACGCATTGTTGCTGTCGCGGACGGAGAAGGTCAGGCGGGCATAGCCCGTACCATTGGCATCGGCCGCCGGCGTGAACACCAGATTGCCCGCGGTGATGTCCGCCATGGTGACGACCTGGCCCGCCGTCACGGCCACGCCTGACAGGGTTAAAGTGCCCGCGCTAGGTAAGCTGTCGATCCGCACCGCACTCATCGTATCTCCCGCATCGACGTCACTGAAGCCAAAGTTGGCGGTGGTGAGGGTGTGGGATGTATCTTCGCTGATCGTCACCGTCGCATCGGCGCCGGTCGGCGCTTCGTTCACGTTGGTCAGAGTGATCATAAACGTCTCGTCGTAGGTCAGCCCGCCGCTATCCGTCACGCGCACGGTCACGCTATGGCTGGCGGCACTCTCGTAATCCAGCAAGCTGCCATTGGCCACCGTGATCTGGCCGGTGCTGCTGTTGATCGCGAACCGGCCCCCCGCACTATCGGTGAAGCTGTACGTCTGCGTGTCCCCCGCATCCGGATCGGTGCCGCTCACCGTCCCCACCACCGTCCCGTTCGCCGCGTTCTCCGCCACGGTGTTCGCCGACAGACTCAGGTCCGTCGGCG
>CAWKJK010000065.1:0-40277 GCA_963849655.1 uncultured Nitrospiraceae bacterium | reverse complement strand
TGAGGTTGGCGATCTCGCTGTCATCAATCGAGACGAAGATAACGCCGTTCTGCCCGAGAAGGTTTCGGGCCAAAGAAAGCCGTGGATACATCATCGAGAGCCATTCACTGTGCCGCCGGCCAAGCGCGTCGGCGTTGTTGTACGGCGGGTCGATGTAGATCAGCTTCACGCGGTCGTTGTAGGCCTTCTGGAGAAGCTTTAGAACTACGAGGCTGTCGCCCTCGATGAAGACATTCTCGCCGGTGTCGAAACCGACGGACTCGGCGCCCTGAGGCACAAGGGAGTCTCCACTCCGTGCCAGCAACGATCGAACAGCGTCCTGCTTGCCGGCCCACACGAGGCCGTACCGCTCGTGTCCGTCCGCCACCGGCGCTTGAGGGTCTGTTCGTCAGGTATGTAAACTTCATTTTTAACACCGGTCGGATTTTGAAACGATTTCATCTCATCAATCTTGTAATTTTCAAACGATGCCAGGCTTGGAGCCCCTTGTTGAGACCATCCTGAATGTAAAGGATCCCCGAGGTCAATTATTGCGGTAACCAGACCTGCTATTGAAATAAGAAATGTGATTACGGCAACAAGGCAAACAGCATAACCATATACCTGCGCGACTATTTTTGTTGACTTTTCCATAGAATCTCCTTTTTGTTTGGCTTGAAAAGTAAACACTAATCTTAAGAAATATTATGACTTTCGTCAGTTTTACAAAATAAAATTCATTTCCGGACTCTCAAATAATATATAAAATGGAAACGGGCTTATTAAGTGGTGATTGTATTTTTTTCAGTTGTTTTGCTTGTATTGAATATAAATATTTGTAAACAAGCGCTTTTGTTTTCTGCCTGATGTGCCTGCAAAGCCGGCACAGTGATTTCAAGCCTGCATTTCCGCTAAATGTCATTTCAGGATTACTGCTCCCAACGATGGCAATTGCAACCACAATTCAACCCGATTTTCTTTTTCATCAACAACTTTACTAATTACTTCAGGGTTAAACACATCGCCCGTTCCCCAGTATTTTTTCAAATCGCTGTTAAAAATCGATGGGCTTTGGCGGCCTACGGAAAAGCTCGCCGGGAACACAAGCTTCGACAGGAGCAGAATTTGCCCCGGGCTGGGACTATACGATTCAGATGGGACTCCGAATGTTATTCGACGTCTTCCCATAAATCGGGCGACCTCTCAAAAAGAGGACGAGCGGCGTCCTCCCCATAATTCGATTCACCCACAGGATTCTCCGCTGTGATTCGATCGAGATGGAATCGACGCTCGGTTCATTGTGATCTATCCATACCGGTAACCGAGCTGGGAGTTGGATATCGGCTTCGGACAGAATGACCGCACTCTTCTTCATGCTTTTTTGATACTTGCCTGGCCGGTTTTTATCAAGTTTTGATACCTGATGAAGTATAGTTTGTGATCAGGGCTTGGGAGTCGGTCCAGTACATTTTGTATGGGTCATTATGAGGCAAGGAGACGCCGCATATCCATTTATGGGCAACGCGAAGGCGGTCAATCATGGCCGCGAGATGGCGCAAGCATATCAACCGGCTGTTAATCGCCTTGGGGCTACTCGCGACGGTGCCTGTCTGTGTGGCTCAAGACTTGAATCCGATATCAAAAGAAACCAACATCCCTACCTGGGGCGTCAATCCCGCAGAAGACCGCTACAACCGACTGGCACTATGGGGCCTATGTGGACGTGAGTTACATCGGCAATTTCAATTTTCCCGACAACCATCTTTGGCGCAGTCGCACCACAGCCTTTCACCATAACGAATTGTCACCCAACATGGGGCTGGCGTATGTGCGAAAGGACGCGAGCCTGTCCTCACGCTGGGGGATGGAGCTTGGCTTCCAAGGTGGCCGAGACTCAGAAGAGTTCGCTTTTTTGGTGGGTGAAAGACGAGTCGATGGAGCCGATGTGCTCAGGCATGTGCAGCGAGCAAACGTGTCGTATCTGGCTCCGGTCGGAAAAGGGATGCTGGTCACTGTCGGCTTGTTCAACAGCTTGATGGGATACGAGTCTCTCTATGCAAGAGACAACGCCAACTATACGAGATCATGGATTGCGGACAATACGCCCTACATGATGTTTGGTGTGAATGCGCAGTACCCGATCAACGATGATTTCACAGTCACTGTCTTTGTCGTCAATGGATACTATCATCTATCCCGTCCAAACAATCTGCCTAGCTATGGAGCAAGATGGGCCTTGAAACCTACGCCCAGGTTAACCCTCACACAAACCATCTACGGAGGCCCGGATCAGACAGATACGTCTCTTGAATTCTGGCGTTTGTATGGGAATCACATCCTAGAATGGAAAGGCGACGATGTGACCGTCGCGGCGTCATTTGATATCGGAACCGAAAGCATCGCCAGCCGGTCCGGCAGCCCACGAACATTTGTCATGGGGGGCAATATGGTCGTACGGTGGCATGTCACTGGTCCTTGGTCTGTGGCGGTGCGACCCGAGTTCTATTGGGATCGGAACGGCAGGTGGACAGGAGCGGAACAGTTCGTGAAAGCCATCACGTCCACGGTGGAGTACAAGTTCCCGTACAAATGGACCAACACGGTGGTGCGAGTCGAGCACCGTTATGATGACTCAACCGGGGTGGGAGGGGGATTTTTCAAGGACGGCGAAATCCGTCCCGGTGTTATCGGTCTTGTGCCAGGACAACATGTACTCTTGGCGGGAGTTCTTTTGAGCTTCGATTCACCGTGATGGAAGTCGCGTGTCGGCAACTCTTATCTGCCAGGCGCCGCAGCTGATCGACCACGCGCTCGCAGATGGATTGGATCGCGTGCTTCTTCGCCTCTTGTAAGGTGGCCGTATCATCAACCAAGGCTGCCGACCCGACCAGTTGTGAGACTCCTTCGACTGTCTGGATGGGAGCGTGCCATTCGGAGTGCACAGCCCACAAGCTGCCGGTGACCATGACTAACGCGTCGCTTTCGGTGCCGGGCGCCAAATAAGCGCCGATCACCGTCGGATACAACCACGCATAGCGGTTGTTGTACCGATCGATAGCGGCTGCACCTCCCACGATCAAGACCATATCGGCTCCATACCGCGCAGCCGCCTGGCGGATTCCGCGAATGTTCTCTCCCCGCAAAGTGGCATCCATCAACACGGACGTATCCGTGAGTATGTGCTCATCCTGCAATGGTGCAAATTCACGAAGAAATTGGCCCCTATCCGCACTTAGCCATTCCACTTTCCTGATGGACTGTCCGTCCGAGATGTTGTGATCTGAGAAAAAGATACAGAGGCGAAACGGTGGGGAAAGGCGAAAGGCTTGATTGGCGAGAGGCTGATTGTGTTGGTCGGGGGGAAGGTCTACGTGCAGAGTCTCAATCATCGCAGCCCGATTGAACCCTTGGCTACCTGCACAGCCGGCTAACAACAGAAGCATCAGTGACCAGACCACCTTAGGTTCTTGCATCAACTTTCCCGCTGCGTCCGAATGCAATCCTATTCCACAATCGGAAGAATACGATCGGCCACTGCCTGCACGACTCCTTCCTGCTCGGTCACTACTTTTAATCCTTTGAAACTGAGGTAGTACCCTCCATGGCTCGGTGCCTGAATCGTGGCGCTCACTTCGACACGATCTCCATCTTCGACTTCCGGATCGCGGATAATTGGTCTACCACAAATACCCAATACTGCCACCGGAATGGTCGCCTCATCGTCCTCAAGACGGAACAAGTAAGCGCCGTAACAGTTATCGCCATTAGGCACTGTGTAGGGGGCGAGTGATTGGACATCCCGTACAATGCCTCGCAAAGTGGCATGCCGAAGATGATAGACCCGTGGCTCCTCGAGTATCTGTTGGATGCTGGTCGAGTTCCTCTGCCCACACCGGTACCGGTGGGTCTGCTCCGATACATGTGAGCAGAACGACTGACGAGAGGAGCGACGATTCGCGCCGAAATGGTCATGGGAGATGGAAGGCATCTTATCATCATTCTTCGTCTGGAGCCCGCGGCTGCTTTCTCTTGCCAGGCACGATCGATATAATCCCCGTCTCTTGATCAAGGAGGATCATTCGTTATGGTGAATGAGCGGCGACTGAGAAGCTTTGTAAAGGAGTCACGACCAAGGTTTGAGGATCTCTTGGGGCAGATGGTGGAAGTGCCGTCGATCAGTATGGATTCATCCCGTGCAGGCGATATGCGACGCATGGCCGACCTTGCGAGGCAGTATTTGGCCGGGATGAATGCCAAGGTTCAAGTGGTAGAGACCGGCGGGTATCCCATCGTCTCCGGCGGGTGGATCGCAGGGCCGAGTATCCGACCGTCACAATCTACAATCATCTGGACGTGCAGCCGGCGCAGGAGCCGGAATGGAAGCAGGCGCCGTTTGCCTTTAAGAATGAAAACGGGATGTATCGGGGGCGAGGAGCGACCGATGATAAAGGCCCGGCACTCACGGCGATGTTTGGCGCTCAATATGCTATCGAGCAAGGTTGGCCGATCAACATCCGATTCTTGTGGGAACTGGAAGAAGAGATCGGGAGCCCGCATTTTGCCGCTGGGCTTAAAAACCGCAGTGCGATTCCACGACCGGATTCCGTGGTTGTGTCGGATACGATCTGGATTGCCAAGGGGCGGCCTGCGGTGCCATACGGCTTGCGCGGCCTGCTCGGCGCACGTCTGATCCTGCGCACGGGGGAGAAAGACGCACATTCAGGTGTGACCGGAGGAGCAGCTCGTAACCCGCTGGCCGAGTTGATGGAGGTGGCGAACAGCTTGTGTTGATGCCAGGACCGGCAAGGTGAAAATTCCTGGTTTCTATGATGATGTGGTCGAGCCGACTACCAATGAAATCAAGAATTTCCTTAAATCCGGCTTTGAAGTAAGACGTTTCAAGGAAGCCTACGGGTTTCGATCGCTTCGAGTACAGGACCCGGCAGATGTCATGCGACGGATCTGGGCATCTCCGACCTTCGAAATTCATGGCCTCAGCGGAGGATACCACGGACAGGGAGTTAAAACGGTTGTACCCGGTCATGCGGAGCTCAAGGTCAGTATGCGCCTCGTTCCAAACCAGGTACCTGAGAGAGTGTTTGCCCTGTTGAAGAAGCATGTGGCGAAGGTGAATCCAGATGTGAAGGTGGAGAAAGAGGGCATGCTCCATCCATTCAAGGGTAGCTTCGCAGGGCCATATGTGGATTGTGTGAAACGTGCCGTAAAAGCAGGGTTTGGCAACGATCCCGCGTTTGTGCGAGAAGGAGGATCAATCGGTGCGGTGGTCACCATGCAGAAAACCTGGAAGGTACCGATCCTCTTCATAGGTTTGAGCCTGCCCGAGCATGGCTATCATGCTCCCAACGAATATTACGATTGGGGTCAGGCCTCAGGGGGAATGAAGACATTCGCCCATTACTTCTCAGAGTTAGCAAAAATGGGGAAGGCATAGGGATGGTGTTGACCATTTTGAGGCTACCTCGTGGAATGACGGAAAGATCAGTTTTGAACATGGTGTCCCAAAAATTGTTCGACCGCCACGTTTGCTATGCAGTCATTCATTCTGGAGCCACATCCTCAAGTAGATAATTGTCATAAGTCATTGTAAATTAATGCAATGTTAACTGATAGTCTTTATTGTCTAGGCATGGATGTTGCTCATTAACCGAGAGTATGGAGGCTGGTTGCGCCGTTGAAATGATCCGGTTGGTTGATTGTAGAGGGGCGCTTGGGTATTCTGGCCATCCATGAGGGTTGAACCGATCCATGTAGTGATTGTCATGGTCACAACAGCAAGCCAAGATGAAGCGGTTAAGATTGCCGAGGAAGTGGTACGGTCTCGCCTCGCTGCCTGCGCATCAATGATTCCCGCCGTGTGTTCAACCTACTGGTGGGAAGGAAAAATGATAAATGACCAGGAATCATTACTGCTGATCAAGACGACCTCTGATAAATTCAATTCTCTCGAAGAAACCATACGGAAGATCCACTCGTACAAAGTGCCGGAAATAATAGCAATCCCGGTGAATAATGGATTCCCCCCTTATCTTGAGTGGGTTCTCCGAGAGACATCCTAGATGATGTGGTTGAAACCGACTCGCCCAACCCCCTATTTTTAGGGTTGACCAATAGGGGACCAAATCGGTAGTTTGTGGGGGGCGGATATAATAGGCAGGGGAGACGAAGGATATGAATCAGACAAATATTCAAGACGGCGATGCTTATACTGTTGTCGTGTTCAGAGGATCCACTGCAAAGCCTATTCGCTTCAGCTTTTCGAAGAAGCTCCTTCGCCGATTGTTGGTCTGTGTGGGCCTCATCATCCTTGCCGATCTTCTCGTAGTGTCACACTATGTCATCAGAACGGGAGAGGTGTGGGAGCTGGCGGCTTTCCGCACTGAAGCCATGAGTGCACGGGAGCAGACTGCGGCATTCTCAACCGCCGTTGATGACCTGAAGAAGCGTCTTGGTGCGATGAATGAGGTCAATCAACGACTTCGAGTCATGTTGGGTATTGAAGTTCCCAAGACCGGGGACATGGCAAACGGCAGAGGTGGAGAAGAGGTGCCGATTCCTGAAGAAGGAGGCACGATACCTGGTGAAAGCGAACTAAAGCCTTCATCGGGTATCTCACGGCAGATACCAGATGGTAATCAGGAACATTCTTCCGCTATTGGCCTAGAGTCATCTAGGGATAACCTCCAGGCTATCGCATCAGTCAAAGAGAGCTTGGAACGGCTTTCGAAGCAAGCAACGATGCAAGAACGCATTCTTGACGAATTGTCACAAGCAGCCGAACAGCGCTCGTCTCGTTGGGCCTCGACGCCCTCGATTTGGCCGGTGAAAGGGTGGGTCACGTCGGGGTTTGGCCCGAGAATTTCTCCTTTCACGGAGAAGCCTGCCTGGCATGATGGATTGGATATTGGAGCCGCGCCAAACACTCCGGTCCGTGCTCCTGCTCAAGGAAGGATTACGTCCATAGGATATGATCCTAAGCTTGGAAATATCGTCCGCCTCGATCATGGATTCGGAGTTGAAACTCTCTACGGACACCTTGCGAAGGCCTTGGTGAAGGAAGGCCAGAGGGTCGATCGTGGTGATGTCATTGCGCTTGTCGGAAGCTCGGGTTTGTCCACCGGTCCGCACCTACACTACATGGTGAAATTGAACGGCCAGGCACTTGACCCCACCAAGTACATCTTAGAGTAGCTGCAGATTCAGATTTTATCTGAGATTCGGCCGACCTGTTTCTGCTAACCCCAAAGCTCAATCACTCTCAACCATGTCTTGGTAGCTTGCTTCAAGTCATTGGCCGACTTATACTCGAACCTTCTGTAAGTCTAGACAAAGCAAGATGAGAGTCTCTTGACCGACCTCGAAATCGCCCAATCTGTTACCCTTCGTCCCATTGTCGAAATCGGTTCCCAGCTCGGGATCCGTGCCGAAGAGCTCATTCCCTATGGACGGGACAAGGCCAAGGTCTCGCTACAAGTACTGAATCGCCTGACGACTGTCCCGACGGGGCGGTATGTCCTCGTCACGGCAATCAACCCCACACCTTTGGGAGAGGGAAAGACCACGACGTCGATCGGTCTTGCCATGGGACTCTCGCGGCTAGGGCATCGAGCCGCGCTTACCCTCAGGCAGCCATCGCTCGGTCCTGTGTTTGGGGTGAAGGGAGGAGGGACCGGAGGAGGGCATGCCCAAGTCGCCCCGATGGAAGATATCAACCTTCACCTGACCGGGGATGCCCACGCAGTGGCTGCCAGCCACAATCTGCTCTCGGCGTTCCTCGATAATCATCTGTTCCATGGCAATACTCTCTCGATCGACCCTCAACGGACTACCTGGCCTCGGACCTTGAGTATCAGTGATCGCGCTCTCCGGGAGGTCCTGTTGGGAGAAAAATCGGACAGACGCCCAGGGCAATTCGTCATCACCGAGGCTTCAGAAGTGATGGCGGCGCTGGCATTAGCGAAAGATCAGCGGGATCTCCGCGAGCGGCTTGGCCGAATACTCGTTGGACTGACGAAGGCCGGTACGCCGGTCACGGCCGAAGAACTTCGTTGCGTGGGATCGATGGCTGTTCTCCTAAAGGACGCCCTCATGCCGAATCTCGTTCAAACTCTTGAAGGGACTCCGGCATTCGTCCATACGGGGCCCTTCGGCAACATCGCGCATGGTAACTGCTCGATCATGTCCGACGCGATTGCCCTGAGATGTGCCGACTTCGTCATAACAGAGGCGGGTTTCGGCAGCGATCTAGGAGCGGAGAAGTTTTTTAACATCAAGTGTCGTGCATCGGGGTTTGCTCCGACGGTGGCGGTGGTCGTGGCGACATTACGGGCGCTGAAACTCCATGGCGGTGGAGGCGTTGCCAAGGCAGGCGTTGCCTTGCCTTCGAGTCTGACGGGTCCAAATCGGGAAGCCCTCTCGAAGGGAATCGCCAATCTGGAGCAGCATGTCGCCAACGTCCTCGCGCACGGGGTACCGGTCGTTGTCGCCGTCAATGCCTTCAAAGATGACCCTCGGGATGAATTGGAGTGGGTTCGGGAACAGTCGCTCAAGATGGGGGCGGCAGATGCGGCAGTTTCGACCCACTGGGCCGACGGAGGGAAGGGGGCTGAAGAGCTGGCAGCGGCCGTCGTCAAGGCATCTGAAAGGCCGGCTCACTTCAAACATCTTTACGAATTGTCTTGGCCGATCAGGAAAAAGATCGAAACTATCGCGACTTGCATGTATGGGGCGGCCGGAGTCACGTTCGAACCGGAGGCCGAACGTCAAATCGAAACAGCAGAGGCGTTGGGGTATGGTGGCTTGCCTATCTGTATGGCAAAAACTCCTCTGTCGCTGTCACACGATCCTGGGCTGAAGGGAAGACCAACCGGGTTTACGGTGCCGATCCGAGAGTTGCGGATTCTAGCCGGAGCAGGATTTGTGACCGCCGTCTGTTCAGGCATTCAGCTTATGCCGGGATTGCCCAAGAAGCCGGCCGGTGAGCGGATCAATCTCGATCCCACAAGCGGAAAGATCGTGTGCCTTTCCTGAAGCTCAACGTTGCTTGAGATAGCGGAAGAATTCTGAGTCCGGACTCATCACCAACGTCGAGCCGTCTTTGAAGGCGACCTTGTAGGCTTCCATTGAGCGGGTAAACTCGAAAAACTTTTGATCCTGCCGGTAGGCATCGGCGTAGATTCGAAACGCTTTGGCATCCCCGCCGCCGCGAAGTTCTTCAGATTCTTTATAGGCCTGGGCGAGGATAATTTCACGATCTTTTTCGGCTTCCGATCGGATTTTCTGTGCTTCCTCCGCTCCTTCAGCGCGATATTGCTTGGCCTGCCGTTCCCGCTCCGCTTGCATGCGCGCAAAGACCGCTTTCTCGTTCTGTTCCGGCAAATCGGCACGTTTGATTCGGACATCTTGAATTTCGATGCCGTAGACCGAGGCCTTCTCCTTTGCCCGTTCGGTGACCACCTTCATGATGTCGGCTCTCGTGCTTGAGACGATCTCAATCAGGTCGTGTCGGCCTAACTCCACGCGGAGTTCAGAATAGATGATGTCGTGCAGCCGTTGAAGAGCCCCGCGCTGGCTTTGGAACGCCTGATACACCTTCAAGGGATCAGTGATTCGCCATTTGGCGAAGTTGTCCAGGAGCAGCGTCTTCTTGTCTTGGGTGATGACATCTTGGGCACTTGAATCGTAGTCCAACAGTCGTTTCTCGAAGTACGTGACCTCCTGAACAAACGGCATTTTCACGTATAGCCCCGGCTCGGTGATGTTTCGAACGGGCTTTCCGAGTTGCACGACGATCGCAGTCTGGGTCACATCAACGATGAAGAGAGGGGAAGCCCCGAGCACAAACAGTGCAACCGTCACAGCGAGGAGCGCAATCACCAATCCTTGCTTCGTCATGGCCTGGCATTCCTCGACTTTAGGGTTGATGTTGGGTCCGGCCTGGGTTCCTCGCCCTCAAGTTGGGGGACCGATTTGGCACTGGGTGTGGATGCAGGTTTGGAGAGACGGTCCAGCGGAAGATACGGCAAGAGGCGCTCTCCGCCTTTCCCGTCGATGATGATCTTCTCCATATGGGGAAGAATTTCTTCCAAGGTCTCAATATAAATGCGCTTGCTGATGACGTTCCTTCGCTTGGTTGTACTCCTTCAAGGTGGCGAGGAACCGATTCGTCTCACCCTGAGCACGATTGAGCCGCGCCTGAGCAAACCCCCTTGCTCGGTTGACCAGTTCAGCGGCTTCACCCTTTGCCCTTGGAATGATGTCGTTGCGGTACCCTTGCGCCTGGTTGATGAGCTTTTCCCGGTCTTCTTTGGCGTTCGTCACGTCTTTGAAGGCGGCAGCAACGGCCTCTGGCGGATCAACGTCTTGGAGTTGCACGGCGGCGATCTGCACGCCGGACTGATATTGGTCGAGAATCGTCTGAAGCAACGTCATGGTATCTTGCTGAATCACCGCTTTCCCGGTGGTCAAGGCTTCGTCGATCTTGCTCTTGCCGACCACTTCCCGCATGGAGGCCTCAGCCGCTTTGCTGATGGTCTCATGGATATACGCGACGTTGAACAGGAAGTCGCCGGCGTCTTTGATCTTGTACTGAACGATGAATTCGATCGCAAGGATGTTCATATCGCCGGTCAGCATCAAGGCTTCCTGGGGCACCGCCTGCTGGCGGCCTTGCTGGTTGGTACGGAAACCGACTTCCACGCGATAGAGTTTGGCGACTTTCGGCTGGAGCACGGTTTCAACGAAAGGAATATTGAAGTGAGGACCTGGTTCCACGGTACGAACCGGAACGCCGAACCGCTTCACGACACCTTCTTCATCAGGTGCTACGATAAACACACTCTGCCAGATCAGGAAGATCAGCAAGGCGACAATGACGAGATTCAGGATGCCGCCTGATGGCAGGAGGTTTTTCAACCTACCGGGAGGGAACATGTCCTTGAATTGCGATTGGGCCTGCTTGAAGGCCTCTTCAAGCGGATCAGACTTTTTGCCCCACGGATCTTTTGGGTCCCAGACCATTCAGTGATGTTTACAATCCAATAGGCGATACAAAATGAGAAGGTACATTAGCAGAGTGTGGTATGGGTAACAAGGTCTGGATGGCCCTTGATTGAAAAAGATTGGAATGGATGAGATGTCATGCCTTTTTCTGTGGCGTACCTGTTTCGGATTCAGATCGGTTATCACAGACGGTGAGTCCATTACCCTCGTATCCCGCTGATATATGCAGCAGTCAGTGGGTCATGGGGTTCCTCAAATATCTGTTTCGTGGTTCCGTTCTCGATCAAACGTCCGGCTCCGGACTGAACCCAGAACAAGGCGGCAAAATCCGCGATGCGTTGGGCCTGAGCCAAGTTGTGCGTGACGATCAAGATGGTATAGCGGCCTCGCAGACCCACAATTAAATCTTCGACTATGCCGCTGGAGAGGGGGTCGAGGGCGCTGCACGGTTCATCCATGAGCAGCACCTCCGGCAAAAGAGCCAGAGCCCTGGCGATACAGAGGCGCTGTTGCTGGCCTCCGGATAGGGTCAGAGCCGGTGAGTCCAGCCGATCCTTGACCTCGTCCCAGAGGCCGACATCTCGTAAGGTAGTCTCCATCGTCTGGGTAATCTGTTCTCGATCTCGTATCCCATGCTCGCGCAGTGGAAACTCTAGGTTTCTTCGGATGGTCAACGGAAAGGGATTCGGTTTCTGAAAAATCATGCCGATGCGGCGGCGAAGCTGGATCACATCGGTATCTGGTGCCAACACATCGAGAGCATCGATCATGATTCGTCCCGAGACACGACAGCCCGCGATCAGATCGGTGAGGCGGTTCAGGCAAGTGAGGAAGCTGGTCTTCCCGCATCCGGACGGTCCCACGAGAGCCGTCATGCATCCCTTGTTGATCGACAAGGTCACGTCCTGAAACGCCGGTTTATCCCCGTAATACAGGCTGAGCCGATCGATCTCAACAATGGGTTGAGGCGCACGGCAAGCAGGCCGCTCTTCGATCGGATGTCGAGAGCGCGGCCCTGTGATGGGTTCGACCGGCGTCATACTGTCACGACCTTTCGGTGGAGCCCGTATGTCGCCAGCCAGGAGGCGATGCCGTTGATGGCGAGCAACATGATGACCAAGACCAGCGCTGAGGCATAGGCGTTTGCATCTCCGCCGGACACGTTCATGGAGAGATCGAAGATGTGGATAGACAATGCGCGACCGGAATCGAATAGCGACTCCGGCATCCGATCCACATAGCCGCTTGTGAAGATGAGTGCAGCCGTCTCGGCAATCGCACGGCCGACTCCAAGGACCAGACCGACCAAGAGACCTGGTACGGCTGCCGGTAGCAAGAGGTGAATGAGGGTCGTGGTGCGAGACAGTCCGAGTGCCGCTGCGGAAAGCCGGTAACTAGCCGGCACAGCGCGAAACCCTTCCTCGGTTGATCGGATCAAGATCGGCAACACCATGCAGGCCAGAGTCAGTCCGCCGGAGAGAATCGAAAAGCCAAGCCCCAGTGTCTTGCAAAAGAATGCGTTGCCGAACAGGCCAAAGACAATTGACGGCACACCGGCCAGGACATCAAGGCTGCGGCGAGTCATGCGTCCGAACAGGCTGTGGTCCGGTGTAAATTCAGCGAGGAGGACGGCGGTGCCGATACCAACGGGGAGAGATACCGCGAGACAGACTCCCAGAATCAAGCATGTCGAAACCAAGATAGGGCCGATCCCGCCTCGGCGTCCGGCGTTTTCCGGGGAGGCTGTCAGAAATGTCCAGGATACGTGGCTAAATCCATGCCAAACGATGTCCCCTAACAGCCAGCAGAATACGGTGGTCACGAGCCCTGCCGCTCCCCAGACGAGAACCAATGCAAGCCATTCACGGAGATTCTGTAGTCGGCTCAGCGTCTCAGCCATACATTCTCCCGCGACTGATCCATTCCGCAGAGACGACAAGCGCCACGATCATGGCCATCAAGACGAGTCCACTGACGAACAATGCAGCGCGATGGTCTCCGAGCGCATAAGCCATTTCCAGAGCGATATTGGCGGTCAGCGTCCGGATCGGGTCGAAGACGCTGGAAGGAATCTGGACCACATTTCCACAGACCATCAGGATCGCCATCGTTTCCCCGATGGCTCGGCCGGTTTCCAAGATCACTCCGGTGAACAACCCGGATTTTGCCGCTGGAAACACAACACCTCGGATTATCGCCCATCGCGGAAGTCCCAATGCAGCAGCCCCGCGTAAGTATTGTTGAGGCACATTGGCAAGACTGGCATCGGCCATCAACGCGATGGTGGGGAGGATCATGATCGTGAGGATCAGGATGCCCGCCAATAGACTGGGTCCGGGCGGTTGTATTTCTGCAATCAGCGGGACCATCACCACGAGCCCCCAGAATCCGTAGACCACGGAAGGAATGCCTGCGAGCAACTCGATCAGGCGCCGATAGGGCCGGGCAAGAATGAGTGGCGCATAGTAATGGCAAAAGACGGCGGAAAGAATGCCTAAGGGTGTGGCGATCAACACAGAACCAGTCATGGCGAACAGCGTTCCCCACAACATCGGGGTGAGGTTGTACAATCCCTCGGCTGGATGCCAGGAAGGGTCGGTAAAGAATCGGAGCAGACCGACGTGATGGAGAGCGGGAAGCGCTTCCGCGATCAGGAAGACCACGATGAACATGACGATAGTGGCGGCGATGGTTGCGATGCCGCGCAAGCTCCAGCACAGGAGCGCGTCAGTCGACCAGCGGGACAAAGTATTGCTGCTTAATGATGTCATGCACGGCTTTAGACTGTGCGTATTCGATAAAAGCCTTGGTTAATCCAACCGGCGGAGTCCGAGTGACGATGTGTAATGGACGAGAGATCAGAAAGGTACCGCTCCGCACGGTTTCGGTGGAGACGGCAACCCCTCCGACCGAGAGCAGCTTAATCGGAACCCCCTGCGATTCGTCGTATTCTGCGGTGCCGATGGAGACATATCCGATGGCGTGACGATTCCCGGCTACGGTCTTGATCCCCTGTTCATTGTCGCCGATGACCACGTGAGCTTTCACGTCCGTATTCCTGATCTTGAAGTAGTGTAAGAACACTTCCAGCGTAGACCGTCCTTCTGCTTTGTTCACGACGGTGATGGGAGCGTCTTTTCCGCCCACGTCCTTCCAATTGATAATCTTGCCCGTATAGATTGCAACGACTTGCTCGTCGGTGAGAGCCTGAACGGGATTTTCTTTGTGCAGAATGACCCCTACGCCGTCGCGCGCTACCGGAAACGCATGCAGGTCCTTTTCCTCGGCTTTTATCGCGCGCGAGACCATGCCGATATCGGCGAATCCTTGGCGCACATCGGCGACTCCGCGCGATGAGCCGCCGGTCTGCACATCCACACGCACTTTGGGATAGTGACTCTCGAATCGTTTGCCGATCTCGGCTATCAATGGAGCCAAGGTGCTGGCGCCCGTAATGACCAGTTTTCCAGACAATTGCTCGGCTGGAAATGTCTGCGCTGTCGCTGATCCTAGGGCCCTTAAGAGGGCAAGGATCAACAGCGTGACGAGCGAGCCGCACCAATTTAATCGAAATACACAAGACATCGATACATGTAGACAACTACATATATGAGTCGAAGGTGATTATTCAAGCGACCGAACCACCACAGGATGAGCCGGAACCAGCCGTGCAACCATAGCAGTGGTTACGTGTCACAATTTGACGATCATGAAGTTGCGCTGGATCGAAGTCTCGAACATGCAACGGCGCTCCATGGTCGACTGGAAGTTCAAGCATCTGGTTGAAGTCGCAGTCATACAGCCTGCCGTCCCATCCAACCGACAGGGTATAGCGGCACATGACGCCGGCGGCGGCGGCAGGATTGAATGCGTTGGCCAAGCGGGTCATGTACTGTTCATAGTTGCCGCTTTCGACGAGGAACTCCAGGAATCGGCTGATCGGCATGTTGGTGATCGTGTAGAGCCGGTTGAACTCGATGCCGTGGCGAGTGCGCAGTTCTTTCTTGAATTGTGCTTCGATGGCATCTTGCTTCGGAGGGAGAAATGCGCCGACGGGATTGCAGACGAGGTTCAGGGTAAGTCCGCTGTCTGGCAGTCCATAGCCGAAACGGTTTAGGAGGCGGAGTGCCTCCATCGATTTTTCAAAGACGCCGGCGCCTCGCTGTGCATCGGTTTGGCCGACACGATAGGAGGGAAGTGACGCGATGATCTCGACACGATGATCGGCCAGGAATTTCGCCAGATCCGCCTGCGAGGGCAGCAACAACACGGAGAGGTTGCAGCGATCGATGACATGCCGGCCGAGATCACGGACCTGTTCGACCAACCAACGAAAGTGTGGATTGAGTTCCGGCGCCCCACCCGTAATATCGACTGTGGGAATGTCGGTTTTGGTCAGGGCTCGAACACACTGTTCAGCCGTTTCCAAGGACATGGTCTCGGGACGATCAGGACCGGCATCCACATGACAGTGACGGCAAGTCTGGTTGCACAGTTTGCCGACATTAATCTGGAAAACGGTGATTCCAGTGGCATGCAGCGGATATAAGCCGGCTTGATTCAGTTGCGCCTCAAAGGAAAGGCGAGGGCCGGACTGGGCCAATACTTTCAGTTGTTCAGAAGATGAGGCGAGAGGATTGTGTCGTCCCAGCAGGGTCAGCGCCATAGTCTGTGCTCTGCGGAATGCGGAAGGCTTCTCAGGAAACGATCGTCCTCAGCGCGCATGACCGATCTTCATTAACACCGTCTCCGGAAACCGCAACTCACAGCAGCCCAAATCCAGGGCTTGTCCTTGCCTGTTTCCCAAGGCTCGTTGAATCGCGGGAGAGACTTTGTAACAAACCTGTTTGCCGTCTCGCTGTCCTTCGATCAAGCCCGAGTCACGCAAGATACGGAGATGATGGGAGGCGTGAGGCTGAGAACACCGTAGCTCTTGCACAAGGTCTGTCACGCATTTTTCACCGATAAGCAAGGATTCCAATATCCGCAGTCGCGTTTCATCGCCCAATGCCTTGAGAACCATGGCGCATTGGCGCGGGGTCAGCATCTTGGCATTCAATGGGGATTTCATCAGCAACAACCCCCGTCGTCGGGGGAGCAGGTTACGGCTTCGCCGCTCACACGATCGCCGGCACGATTGAGAACGACAAAATGAGGTTTGTACCACTCAGTCTCCAGCACGACCAGCGTCTTGGAACAGATTTCCAGCGGTTCGCCACGGCGATAGATATGGTGGTCGTCGTCGGCCGCCTCGATGAAAGGTCCGGCCAGCAAGGCATAGTGGCCTTGCCACATACAAGGAGCATCCGATGGGAAGACAGCAGTCCAGCGTGGATCATGGTTATCCAGTGCAACAGGGTCGGCAGTCAGGAGAAAGTGATCGGCAAATGGAGGAATGTTCAGCAACAGCACTTTTTCCGGAGTGATCGGTTGTGGGATGCCGCGCTGATATGTGGTCCCTCGCTCATCCATGGAGCGGCTGAAAGGCCCTCGAAGGGTGGCGTAGCGGATCGAAGAGGCGGTCGGTGCCGGAGGGAGCTTGTAACCCGTCAACGTGACGGAAAAGAAATGGATGCCGTCGATGACGCGCCAGGGTGAAAACTTCACGAGATGGATGCCAAGAAATCCGGCTGCCGTCATGCCGTTCATGTAGTCGGTAAGCGTCAAGGCTCCGGATAAACAATCTCCCCATTTCTGGGTATCGTGGACAAGGTATTGTGGCACGATTTGGTCCGATACAATGTCAGAAATGGTGAACCGTCCACCGGGCTTGGCGACCCGATACATTTCCTGAAACACTTTCCGCTTGTCCGGAGCCAGATTGATCACGCAATTCGAGATGATCAGGTCGATCGTGTCGGCTTCCATCGGCATCGCATCGGCCAGGCCTTTGCGAAATTCCACGTTCGATGCGGGATAGCCCAGATTCGCAGCCACCACCACCGCATTCTTGCGGGCGATCTCCAGCATCGTATCGGTCATGTCGATGCCGATCACGCGTCCAGTAGGGCCGACGAGGCGAGAGGCTTCAAAACAATCGATGCCGCCGCCCGAACCGATGTCCAAGACTGTCTCTCCGGCCTGCACCGTCTTGAGCCCGGCCGGTGTGCCGCAGCCATAGGAGATTTTTAGGACCTCTTCGGGAATGAAGGTTTTGAGGTGCCCCATGTCGTAACTGGTGGGGCAACACATCTGCTCGCCGGCACTGGCGGCTTTCGCGTACCGATCACTGACTGTTTGTGTGATTTCATCAATAGGCATGGTCGGCCTCGCAGGATTGGTCAGGATAGCTCCAAAATATGTGTATCAACACTCCACCTATCGGGTCAATCGGAGCTTCCTCAGCGTATGCAGAAACTTGGTGAAGAGAATATCCGATCATCTCCATTTTCTTAGAGTCGGTCTCGAGACACAAATCTTACAGGTGTTTCAAAGCAATCTATGAAATGATGGGAAAGATCGAGGTCAGGAGCGTAAAGGAGCCCTTACTGCCGGCAGGACGTTTGCTGATCACATCTGTCGATACATCAGCCGTTGGTCTTGGCGGTGCCGAGTGCACTCTTATGGCCGTTATGGAAGGCTGAGTTCAGAAACTTTTCGCAGCGCTTCCAGCAACGTCAGGTCGAAATTTAGACGGTACAGGTTGAGTTGCAGCGCCTCGAAGGTCTCTCCTTGTGCCCAATGGTCTGGAAAATTCGGCAAATAGCCCAGCCACTGTTTCTCATTATCCAAGTAAAAACATTTGACGGTCTGCATAGGGCACCTCGTCCCTAGGCTATGGGCCTGGATCGCCGAAGAGCCGCCCCGGCCTCCAGGGGTGCTGGATTCATTCCAACACGCGTTTGTCGATGGGTCAAGAATCTCCTGAAACGAAAGTCCGGAGCCGATCAGGGAGGATGGCATGGTCTCGATTGAGTCGAGTTTTGTTTCGCGACATGAAATGGTCCTGGATAGAGGGTGGCTGCGTTCAGCGATTACTGATCATCGCAAAGAGGAGCTGTTCCACCCGGGCGCGTCGCTTGATCTGGGCGCGCGACATGGAGCGTGACATCGTGGGCGTGTGATGAGATAGCGTGGACGTTCGATTATGATGCCGGTCGTGTTCTTCGTTCCCGTATTGACCCTGTTCTCTGCTGGGGTACCGGTATGGGTTCCGTTCTGATTCTTGGGCGATGAGCTCTTGATGCAGTTGCCACAGCTTGATCTGCAGGTCTTCAAACGACTCGCCATAGGTTTCGTGTTCCGGGTAGCCCTGCAGATAGCCGCGCCATCCATTTCCGTCTTGCACGATGATGTATTTTGTGGAATGCATCACGCAAGTATAGCCGGACATTTCAGATGCGCAAGTGAAGAGAGGAAATGGACTTCTTGGGATTCCGATTTACACAAAGTATTAAAAAAGCCAATGAGTTAAGCCAATATCATTTCTTCCGTGGCAAGTCTTTTAGGCACCTGCTCTTAACAAAAAAGATCTTCAATGTGATCCGGCCAGCCCGTCTTCCACATAGCAACCATACCAGTGATGGAACGTTGCCCGCGGGATGCTGATCTGAGCAAGCGTCTGCTTCACGCCCGGGCTCGACTGCTCCACCGTGCGGATGATCTCCCAGTCTCGGACGCCTTGTACCTCATGTACCGGCCTCCCCATCCGTTTGAAAGAGCGACCGTTAGGTTTGCAGGCCACGCTATTTGATCATCTGATGGTGAAGTTCTCCGATGTCTCCCTTCTTTTCCATGAACATTTCTTCGAAGCGGATTTTTGATGCATATGGTTCGGTCCCCAGCTTGATTTCCAACACATCGCCGTCCGACATATATTGTGAATAGAGGTACAGCCCTTCCCCACCTCCCTGATCCATGACGCAACGAAACTCCGGCAGGTACGCCCTTACCGAGCCCGTCCGGTTGATTCTCCACGCGACATGCTCAGCGGCAATCGTCGCCTGCATCAAGGCCAGGTGACCTTGTCTGGGACCCGGATTGCCGATGCAATCCCCAACGGCATAGATGTTCCTATGGATGGATTGATCCGCGCGCCACGTGTTCCAGTCTGCGAGGACGAATCCTCGTTCGTCGGTCAAACCGGAGTATTCCAGCGCTTTAATGCCTCGGTACGGTGGGACGAGGACACACAAATCATAAGGCAGAGTTGTCCCGTCATTAAAGTAGAGCGTCTTCGCGTCCATTCTCGCGAGACCAACCTCCAGATGGACAATGATCCCACGCTTTTTGAAGAGATCTTCCAGATATGTCCAGATTTCTGGACCGCCTGGGGGTAACAGACATTCCTTATCGCTAATCAGATGAAGATGTGCATTCTCTCGAATCCCCGCCATGCGTAAGTGGTGATCGAGATCCATGAGGACCTCCATCGGTGGACCATCACAGGGGGTATAGCCTGCACCCACGCCACAGAAAAACTCTCCACCTTGAAACTTCAGCAGAGCGTCTCGTGTCTCCAGGATTCTTCCGGGATCGCACACCGAATAGGCGAACTCCCGTGAGCCGGATAGGATTTCGTACGCATGGCGTGCCCCCGTCGCCAGGATGAGGTAATCAAAATGACGACGCCCACTCCGGCACACAATTTCATCGTTCTGCTGGTCCACGGACATCATGGGGTCACAGATGAACTCAATACCGGTGTCTCGAAAGTTGTCGGCAAGATTCATGGTGATCTTTTCCAGATCGAGATTCTCAAACAATACTCGTGGAAACGATGCTCGGAACGTCGTGCACGGCTTGTCGGAAATGATAAGGATCCGATGCTTCTCATCGAGAAGATGGCGTAGGTCCCACGCCGCTTTGATTCCCGCAAATGAAGCGCCAACAATAATGATCGTCCTTGTCATTGAATTATTCCTTCGTGCAGTCATTTCGCATTATGGCCTGTACTCGCAGAGGAGCTCCTGAACGTCCTCGTGATCCGTGGGCCTCATAACCAGCAGCGGCCTCATCACATCTGCGCGGGTCTCTGGTCCGACACGATGCCCGAAGCAGTATGGTTATGGGGTATTTCCCCTGCAGCTCTGGCAACACGTTGGGCCGCCCAGCCGAGCAACATGCCTGCCGTAACCCCCGTGAGATCGACACCAGCCATTGCCCATTGTCCCATTGGTACGCTCATCAAGAGATGACTCTTTGTCGTCAGGCCATTGACGAGGGTGACGAGCATCACGATCGCCGCGATACCGACCAGCCAAGCGCCGTGCCATCCGGATAGTAATCCATAGTGAAAGTGATAAAAGAAATCTCCGCCTTGGGTATCACGGAAGCTATTCATTTCTCCGGTAGCAGGATTGATCGTTTGCCCTGAAAAAGTTTGTTTCTCCTGCAATTTGACGAAGAGCGCTGGGGACTGCTCTGTGGGAATAGCTATATTCCAGTGCGCCACCTGCATGAGCGACTCGGTGACACGGGGGACAGTTTTGTCGAACTCTCGCGCACCGGTGGACACCTCCAGTAACTCCGGTTGCATCCAATAGGTGATCTCATTGTCAAAAACGGTCAGCGTCCCGGTCAGAGAAACCGCGAACAACAGCCAGCCCACGAAGAGACCGCTCCAAGAATGTATCTCTTTCATCGATTGTGTAAACCGCCTTGCCTGGCCTCTCCTTGATTACGGCGATGATGGGTCCCTTCTGATATGTCCTCAACATTTTCTGAGAAGGGAACCATGCCCGGGCGTCAGGTTTGTGCTTCAACTGTGATTTGCGGCGGCACATGCCATGTGTGAGTGCGCCTCATTGTTCTGAAAATGGTCTGTCAGATTGCCGGTAAGAGCTACCGCTCGTTCATAGACGGTAAAATTGTACGGGTCTTTCGCCGTGAGGCCGTACTTGTCGATGAGCATCCGATGTTGCCGTTCCGTCTGGATGTGGTAGCGCACTTTCGTGGTCAGTTTGAGGCCGGCACTTTCCTTCGGGAGTCGGTACTCGAATATATAATCTCGGCTGGCCAACGGCATGAGCCGATTGTCGTAGAGTTCGACAATGGCTGGTTGCCACATGATCCATCGCCCCATCGTGTCTGACTGCTGCTCCAAGGCTTTCCCGTTCTGATCCTCCACCGCAAACTCGACGGTGAAGTGGCGATCGGGATCCCCTGTCGGGAGTTTATGTCCTGCACCCGCATTGATCAGAGTCAATGTAACTCGAACCGTATCGCCGGGCTTCGGTTCGGCTGGGTCGGCCACGACGTTGACATCGATGGCCCGCTTGACCATTGCGGGGTCATGTCCACCCCGCCAGAAATGCTGGCGACCCTGGCGGATGGGGCCATTGATGGCGACCGGCCGTTCGATCTCGGGCATGTGGCAGTTTTGGCAGATGAAGCCCCGCTCTTTCTTCCAGTACCCATCCTCATACTCGGGATAGGTTCCGCAAGGCCCACCATTATAAAACTGCGCCGGTCCGCCCACGACGCTATGGCAGCGGTAACAGAGTTGCGTGGTACGAAACATGGGATCGTACTTCGTGGGATGGGGAGCTTTCGCGTCCTCGAAAGGTCCCAGGATCACTCCATCCCGCACATGACAGGCTGCACAGGTCACGCCTTCCTGCTGATACTCCTGGTCATAGTGTGGATTTGGCTCCTGGACGGCACGTTCCACTCGGTCTCGCGGAATGTTCTTGATCAGGGTCGGCTGCTGGTTCTCCAGCGGCGAATGGCAATTGAGGCAGACCCACGTATGTTTATCCTTCGTCCAATAGGCATGGAAGAAGGGGTCTTTATACGCTTGTGAGTGAATGCTGGTTTTCCATTCATTATAAATTTCCGTGTGGCACGTGCCGCACGATTCTGCTCTCAAGCTCGTCAGACCCTCAGGTACCTTTTGATGGGGAATAGCGTGGGCATAGTCTTCTCGCAAGCCGAAGATGACGGTCGGTTTCACTTCGGTGTAATACAGATAGGTAAGGCCGCTTAAGACGGCGAGTCCGATCAGAATTCGCTTCAACCACCGCATCGAGATCTCCGTTGTTCCAGCCCGAGGTTCATGGATTTCAGAATCTCAGTTTTTATGAGCGCTCGGACTGTGACGAGTTTTCCCGTAATGGAGGATGAACATATTGTTGGTGAGTTCGGTCTGCGAACGGTTTCGTCAGGGAGCATTAACAACTGAGCGGGATACGATGACATCTTGAGACCAAAGGTCATGTGGAACAGGGAGGGATGCGCTTCTGGTCTTCTGCATCAGAACATATGTACACATCTACATATGACAGGGTGATAACACAGCTGCCGCTGGAAGAGCAAACCGATTTGAGGGTATGGCGAGCACCGGCCAAGTTGCCTCGATGAACACCGAATACTTATGCACATCAACCTCGTACGCCAGGTTGGTGTTCTCATTGGTGATATTGACCGGCAAATTCTAGCTCTGGCAGCACGTAGATGCTCCTAACACATTTCAACCCCAATCTCATAGAATAGGGTTCACTAAACAGACACAAGGGGGAGTTATGTGCTAGGTCTTGCAATCATACATTTCTCGGTAGATCGACTTCTCGCGGCAGCGCCGGGTAGCGGTGCAGCAATTCTTCGTCCCTACCTTTCCTATTGACGACGGAACAAAAAGGCCGGGAGTCTTTTCTAAATGTAGAACAGTGTCAGGCCCATTCCTGGTTTAAATATCTCGAATATCAATAATGGCTCGCGGGTTAGTGTAGTCATATCTAAATCACTCGCTATGTCCTCAACCTTCCCCTTATCTTCGGTCTCGCTCCATTCTAGATCGTATCCAAGGAAAACACCTGACGTGCAAGAGCGACGGTCGATTGGACTGAGATGGGGGGTGTCAATTTGTCGTGAAAAGATCGACAAGAACATTTTTCACCGCTACATTTCGAAACAGGTGTTCTGAAATTTCCATCTTAATACTCCGACAGAATGTAGGGAGGAGCCAAGACATGATGCCAACCCAAACACCGACGGATGAACAGTTGAAGGACCAGGCGATTAGGCAAGCATTAGTGGGCGAGGCCGCTGGGGCTCGACAAACGGCAAGTGAGATCGTTGACAGACGGTACTTGAGAGAGGCGTGGCAGATGATGCTATTCGTCGAATCGGAGCGGGGGAATGTCCAGGCCGTGAAAGACATCATCGTCTCATGCCCTGATCCGTCGCTCTTGGCCAGTCACTTTTACCTTGAGCTTCCTCAAGTCTTCGTCAAGGCCGGGGATCGGTCCGGAGCCATCGAAATCGCCAAAGCTATGGGCAATGCCGGAGTCTTGCCGCTCATCGGCATCGCCGCTCATCTGGCGCAAGACGGAGATATCGAAGGAGTGCGAGACGCGCTTTCCCATATCGATGATGGAGACTTGAGAGCCATGATCCTGCGCAAGGTGAGTGTCTATCAGCCGAAGATTCAGTGCCTCGATGGACTGAACATGGTGGGAGACCAAGCGATCGAAGCCAATTCACTCGCCGCTTGACAGATTTCACAACACAGTCCTCCCGTTCAAATCTCTTTTTTTGACCACTCTCCAGGCTACCTATTCTCGCGACCATGAGACTCAGCGTTCAGAATCGCCTCTGAATCAAAAGTGATTCGATCCAAAGCCGATTCGATTCACTACCCTTCCGAATCAAGCCCCTTCACTCCTGTCTCTGTGGCAAAGACCTGAGGTTCGTATCCTTGTAATTGCCAATTGTTCTTCACGTTTGGTCCATTCTTAGCTCGCAATGGCCAGATGAGTTGTCATGTGCATGCCCTTTGCACATCAACTGATCAACTGGAACCATCTACCGCTGACGCGCATTCCGCCGTCGGACGGGGTTTGAGAACGGCCCTGTTTCTAGGAGGTGCTCTATGAGACACGCACGGATGGTAATGGCGACAACCATCTTTCTTGGCATCACGACTGGGTGTGTAGAGATGCAGCGCACCTGCAGCAGCCAAGAGATGATTGCCATGAAGGAGAAGGGGTTCAGTGTCGTCGAGATCGACAATATGTGCACCTCCTATAAGGTGAAGGAGGAGTCTATCCAAGCAGTTGCCGACGTTGTGAAAGCAATGGCGGCCAATGCTAAAGACAAATCCAAGCCGGCTGGTTCAGGTAATGCCAATGCCGCCGCATTCTCAAATAATACGGCGGCTTATTGCACCACTCAGTTTGGAAGTTGCCAGCTTGGGACACGAGCTTCGGTTGGCCTTGCGTGCCAGTGCCAAACCCCCTTTGGGGCAATCCCGGGTGTGACGCAATAGGAAGAGTCTAGCCGGAGCTGAGGTGAGCATGGGATCTTGTGTACAATGTGTGTGTCAGCCCGAACCATTTCAAGACGACGGAGAGCCCGAGCATCACAGATCGGTACACGTACCCTACTCGGAGTCGGAGGCGGGTAGGATCGAAGTACCATATGAGTTCTGATGGCGCTATCTCGTCGGCTCGACTTGTTACGGTCAGTCATCTATACTCCCTCTGCTTTGGTCGGTACCGACAAGCTTTCTTTCTGATTCACCTTCCCCGTGGATAATCTGACTCGACAGCTCAACGACCGGTTCGGGTTTGCGACGTTCCGGCCGGGCCAGGAAGACGTCATTCGCGCCGTGTTGGCCGGGCGCGATGCGATGGCGGTCATGCCGACAGGGCAGGGGAAGTCGCTCTGCTATCAATTGCCGGCGACCCTTCTCCCTGGGTTGACGCTGGTGATTTCTCCGCTGATCGCGTTGATGCAAGATCAGGTGACGGCCATGAGGCAGCGGAAGATTGCCGTGGCGGCGTTTCACTCCGGTCTCAGCGGTTTGGAAAAGAGCCGCGTGCTGCAGGATCTTCATCAGCGGCGAGTTCAGCTGCTCTATCTGGCGCCGGAACGGATGCAGCATGAAGAGTTTCTCCAACTATTGCGTTCTCTCTGGATCTCGTTGCTGGTGGTCGATGAAGCGCACTGCATTTCCCAGTGGGGTCACGATTTCAGGCCCGATTATCTCAAGATCGGTCGCCTGCGTCGGGAACTCACGAATCCACCCTGCTTGGCCTTGACGGCCACGGCTACCGCTCGTGTGCAAACGGATCTGTGCCAACGGTTATCGCTTCGCGATCCGTTCCGATTAGTCGCGGGTTTTCGGCGGACGAATCTGGCTTTGTCGGTTCATCACTGCCAAACCCTCCGTGAGAAACTAGGGATAGTGGAGCGCTTGGTGTGCGAGACGGAGAAGGGCACGATCCTCGTCTATTGCGCGACCCGCCGGACCGTGGAAGAGGTGGCGGCTTGGTTGGGGCAATCCCACCCATCGGTCGGCTACTACCATGCGGGGCTTTCGGATGAGGAACGGCGACTCGTGCATGACGATTTCCGCCGGGGGACGTTGAGAATCCTGGTCGCGACGAATGCCTTCGGCATGGGTATCGATAAGCCGGATGTCCGACTGGTCCTCCATTTCGACATTCCGGGGAGTATGGAGGCCTATTACCAGGAGGCCGGGCGTGCGGGTCGTGATGGACAGCCTGCTGCCTGTGTGTTGCTGTTTCATGACCGTGATGTGGCCACGCAGGAATATTTCATTGCGCAGGCATCAAAGGATTCTGAAGGCGCCGAGCGTGCGGAACGCATGACGACCATGCTGCAAGAATTGCTGGCGTACGTGTCGGCGTCGACCTGCCGGCAGCTCGCGATTCTTGACTACTTTAGCGATCAAGCTGAGCCGGCCTCGGGACCTTGTGGCCTGTGCGATCGCTGCGTTGCGCCGGTGCGGCAGCCGAGCCGGATGGTCTCTCACGAAACCACCGGGTACGCGAAGGCGATTGTGGAGACCGTGTCCTGGTGCAGGGGGCGATTCGGGATGGGTCGAATCGTCGACATTCTTCGTGGAAGCCGTTCAAAAGCGCTGCTGGCCTACGGTGCAAAAGACTGTCCGACTTATGGTAGCTGTCGTGACCAGGCGAAGGTGTCGATGACGAATCTCGTGAAGGCTCTTATCGGCTCCGGGTATCTCCAGGTCGAAGGTACGGAGTATCCCACGCTCGATGTGACGCCCAAAGGACGAGAGATTCTGCAAGGGCTTCGCACGTTAGCCCTGGAACAGGCGGACTGTCCACCCGGTGGATCGGAAAAGAAACTGCATCGCTCGTATGCCGACCTAATGGCTACCTCGCAGGCTTCACCTCCGGATCGACAGCTTGTTGAACGGCTCAGACAACTCCGCTCTGAACTTGCCGAAGAAGAGGGCGTCGCGCCGTTCCTCATTTTTCACGATAAAACGTTGAAGGCCATTGCCGGCTCCAAACCGGAGACGCCGGCCGCCCTGTTAGAGATCCCGGGCATCGGCGAGATGAAAGCAGAACGGTATGGTCGTCGGGTGTTGGCTGTGGTCAATGAACATCAGTAGCCCTCTGCATCGCCGCTCGTATCACCAGCAGTCCTCGGTCGTTTGTCGGCTTCAACTTCACAGAAGGTCCGGCCGAAACCACAGCGTTCAAGCCTATGACGCCACCACCGGCTAGGCAGCTTCGACCGGCCGAACCTCTTTTTTCGCCAAAGCCAAGCGTGTCGCGAGCCGGTTGGCTCTCCGAGTGCGTCGCACCATCCGATTATGATGGATCAACGGGTCCTCGATATTGCCGCACGTCATACACCGTAGTCCGCGCACCCACATCGACTGATAACTTTCTAGCATATCCAGTAAATGATCCGCGACCATGAGCCCGCTGCATCTGGTGCACGTCATGGGAAGCCCTCCTTCGTAATTGGTCGAGCACGGATGGTCATGCTCGTGATGTACAAGTTTTCACACGCAATGATGATGCCATGATGAAAACCGTAATGAGGTTTAGACGTGTGGGGCCGTCAGTAGCGGGCTTTCTCATGTTTCCTGTCGACACATTGACGACAGCGACACACATGAGGGCTGTGGATCGTATCTCAATCGATACGCCCGGATGGACAAAACGATACGGGTCTACTTACGTAGAAAACCAAGATGGCCGGTGGTGCGAAATGGCTGAACAATCGCTCATCCTTTCCGGCACGCACCTAAACCACCTGCCGATGACATTCATGATCAGTTGACAAGTCTCTGACGCACCGCCGAGAATCACCCCGGTATGTCATCCAAAGAAATCCCAATCGTCAACCATCCGGCTGCGGCTCAAACCGAAGGGGACGACGAATCCACATTTCCCCCCTATGCTGGACCGGCGTTCTTGTCGTATGGATTCCGACCGTTCTTTCTAGGGGCGGCGCTGTTTGGCGGCTTGGCCATCCTCGCCTGGGTTCTCCTGTTCGCGGGTGGTGTGTACGCGGAGTTTCTTTATTCCCCGCGCGAATGGCATGTCCATGAGATGCTGTTTGGGTTCATCCCGGCATTGATTGCGGGATTTCTGCTGACGGCCATGCCCAACTGGACCGACCGCATGCCGCTGAGAGGCGTGCCGTTGCTGGCGATGTTTTTGCTGTGGCTGGCAGGACGATGGCTTGTGGGTGCTCCGTGGTTTGGGTCTGCGTTCTCAGCTGTGGTCGACGGAGCCTTTTTGGTCTTGCTGGCGGCCTACATCTGGCGGGAGATTATCGCAGCAGGCTGTTGGGACCGGGCGCCGATCGGTGTGCTGGTCAGCTTCTATGCTTGTGCGAACATTGTCTTTCACGTATCGGCCTTGCGCGGCGCACCTACCGATTTCCCCGAACGTTTTGCCCTGGCGGTCATGACGCTGATGCTGACGATCATCGGCGGGCGCCTCACACCCACCTTTACTCGCGAATTTTTGGCTGAACGGAACATGCCACGGTTGCCGGAAATATTCTCTCCAATAGACGGCATCGCCATCGTTTTGGTCCTCATGGGCGTCATCACGTGGGTTCTTCAGCCGGAAAGTGTGTGGGCAGGAACCATGCTGTTTGTCGCCGGAGTCGCGAGTATGGCGCGCTTGTTGCGCTGGGGAGGGTGGCGAACCTGGCGTGAACCGTTGGTGATGATCCTGCACGTGGGCTATGGGTGGATCGGGCTGTTTTTGCTGGCCCTCGGCACCTCGATTCTAGAAATCGGCTCCTCTTCAGAAAATGCGGTTCATTTCCTCACCACCGGCGCGATGGGCGCGATGACGTTGGCGGTGATGACCCGCGCGAGCCTCGGCCACACGGGACGACCACGCCATGCAGATCGGCTCACCGTGGCAATCTATCTCCTGGTCAATGTTGGGGCGTTATTGCGAATCGTTGCTCCGCATTCCGAGACGCCCACGACTCTCACTTATACAATCCTTGGTCTATCGGCACTCTGTTGGAGTGGGGCGTATGTACTCTTCACGCTTCACTATGGGCCATACCTCGTCCGTCCGAGCCTGGATGAGTAGAGACTTCATGCGGAGAGTGTCGACAATCTTCGAGAATGACTTTGAACGAACAAGTGGCGTCCCATTGACCTATGCAGTATGATGAGCATCTATAGACAGTTGGACAGGCCAGCATTAATGTCTCATCGTGGCAGGTTGTTCAAAATGGCCGTCCAGCAAGGCCGCAGCGAGCGAGATGGCGAGGCGTACTTCTCAGTACGTTGAGGCGTTGAGCGAAGCGAGAACGCAGCTGGTGGTCATTTTCAACAACCTGAACAAAGGGGGGCGACCGGTTTCGACGGGGATACTGAGGTCACTGTCGCATGTCGAGCTCTCGGGGACTCGTAATCCTCCGGGAAAATGTAACTGCCAATCAAGAACTGGCACTCGCAGCTTAATTAACTGCGACGTTCTTCCATCTGATGCCCGCGGGGGTGGAAGAGCGCGATGCAGCGGGCTGGTCCCAAGCCGGTGCTCAGCGGCTGAGGACGAGAACTTCCTGGGCTAGCGGCTGTTCTAAGCCTGCCGACGGGCGTGGATGGCCGCGAAACTTAAATTATCGGCTACACATGTAGACACAGTGCACTGACGATCTTCGGACAGGGGTTCAACTCCCCTCGCCTCCACCATTCGTCTCGCCCTTCGACACGCTCAGGGCTCGCCTGTCCCGAGCGGAAGTCGAGGGGCTCATGGCGGGCCATCAATGATTTGCAACGATTTTTATGCGAGTCGAATGGTGTCCCGAGCGAACGAAGTGAGTCGAGGGGCTCCCTCTCGCCTGTATCATGTGTACATCTTGCGTTGTGTAGATGGCAGTTTTTACGTCGGTTGGACACAAAACCTCGACGATCGGTGCGTGCCCACAACGAAGGGCGAGGCTCTACTTACACATTCAAACGGCGGCCCGTCCGTCTGATGTACTCGGAAGCCGTTCGCTCTGAAGTGGAAGCGATTCAACGGGAGAGCCAACTCAAGCGTTGGAGCGCGAGGAAGAAGGAAAGTCTCATTATGGGAGATCTCCAGGCGCTCAAACGCCTAAGCAAACGACATTCTTAGCGGTCCACTTGCGCATATCGAGCCTCCGTCTGCTGCAATACATCCTCGCGGAAATATCGCGTTCCATGCGCGTTGAGATAAAAAGACCCCCGGTACCTGTTCTTTGACTCTGAAGGATTTCGTCACCTGACGATCGCCATTGCTTCAGACTCGGAGACGCCGAAGCGACCTGTTGACGGCGTCCAGATCGAATGCCTCGGGATCGAAGCTGCCGCCGATCCAGGTTAACATCTCCTCGTGCTCCCTGTGGGCGGGATTCATGATCGCTTCGAGAAATTCCTGATATCCCCACACACCGCCGCAATCCTCGGGTGGGCATGCTCGCTTGCCGGCCAGACAAACAGGGTAGGAGGGCTCCGGGCTCCGGTTGAAGCGTCTTCTCGATGACGATGGCGTGCTCCCAGCTATCCCCGAAGTCATATTCATACTTGAATTTCTGCTTTGCGCGCGCCACATTGTTCAGACGAGCGCGACGGTCGCTCTGAAAATTCAGGTGCCCGTCCGGGTCCGGTTCGGCATAGTCCACCCCTCCGATGCTGAACCTGTGCAGGTGTGAATCGGTCCATCCCATCACAATCTGCAACACCCGGTGCAGCTTCGCCAAGGTGATGTTGTCGGGCACTTGCACGCGTCGCCAGATCGGAGGCGTGATCTCCCGCAAGGAGACCTTGATTTGGTACACCGACGCGCCGATCTTATCCTTCTTATCCTTGCCCTGTTTCATGCGAGCCTCATTGCTTGAAAATCGCCCAGTCGGGATTGTACTTCCCGATCGGTGTGCCGACCTCGAACCACCACGGCAACTTGTGGATGACTGTGTACTCCCGCGCTCTTTGCGGCTGGCCATCGAAGAAGTCAGTGACGGCCGCGACAGCGTCGTGTTAGGACGATTGATCAACGTCGAACTGAAGCTTCACTAGTTCAGGACCCGCTCGCCATTTACGATGATCGGTTTGCCGGATGCATATGAATAGAGCATATCCGGGCACAGGTGATTCTGGGTTTGCCGTTTCTGCTCCGTTTCGATGAGGAGCATGAAGGCTGGGTCTCTATGCCTTCGGCCTGCTGCAATCTGCCGCACGGCCTTTAGGAGCCCATCCAATGACAGACTCTTCAACGCGAAGGCGGCGTTGATCACGCCTACCAGAGAATAGGCCAGTGGAAAATTACTGAGTTGGATATTCACGAAAACCCTATTTGATTTCTCCGTGAAAGTTAACTAACTTGTTTCCATGAGACTCTTGCAACTTTCTCTTCGGTTCGTGCTCCCATTGGCGATCGTGTTGGGAGTGATCGCCTATGGCGTGATCCCGCTTGTCGACTCGTTGGAATTGAAATGGTTCGTTCGCGATCTCGACATGCGGTCCAAACTCATGGTCAATACGATGGAGGGGCCGCTTACGGACCTTCTGGTATCCGATTCAAAGGACAAGGTCCTGGCCTATTTTACGCGCATTCGTCAGGACGAACGATTGTACGCCCTGGGATTTTGCGATCTCGACCACCATCTTCTCTATGAGACCCAGGCCTACCCTCAGGATGTCACCTGTAAAGATACAGCCGACCTTGCATCCGACTCGTCCACCGTTCGATCATTCAGCAGCGGGCCGCTCCATATCACGTCAGCCTCGATCGAATCAAACGGCCGCCGGCTGGGCCGTCTTCTGCTCATCCACGACATGAGTTTTATCCAACAACGGAGCAGCGATACGAAATGGTACGTCTTCTATCTGTTCGCAGGGCTGACGGCCGTCATCTCGCTGGTCACCGTGTTGGTGGCACATTTCAGTCGGAAAGAATGGGTGGCCGGAGTTCGAGCCATGTTGAAGGGAGAAAGGCTTTTGACTCCGTTGACACATGAGCAGCATGCCCCGGAGCTCCAGCCGTTGGCGAAAGACTTGCGTTCGTTGGTGCAGGCGCTCGAATCTGATCGCCGCATGCGCGATGAGAGCCAAATTTCATGGACCCCGGCGAGTCTCAAGACGATCCTTCACGAGCAACTCGCAGGCGATCAGGTGTTGATTGTATCCAACCGGCAACCCTATGCCCATAAGTGGCAGGATCGGAACATCGTCGTGCAGATGCCGGCGAGCGGGCTCGTGTCGGCGCTCGAGCCGGTGATGCGCGCCTGCTCCGGCATATGGGTCGCGCATGGGAGCGGATCGGCGGACCGAGAAGTGGTGGATGGACGGGACCATGTCGGTGTGCCGCCGTCGCATCCGATGTATGAGATTCGCCGCGTGTGGCTCACCGAGGAAGAAGAGGCCGGTTACTATTATGGGTTTGCCAACGAGGGATTGTGGCCTCTCTGTCATATCGCCCATGTCCGGCCCACGTTTCGTTCATCGGATTGGAATCACTATGTGGCCATCAACGAGCGATTTGCTCAGGCAGTGTATGAAGAGGCCACGACCGACAATCCGGTCGTCCTGGTTCAGGATTATCATTTTGCCCTGCTTCCGAAGCTGATTCGAGATAAATTGCCGACTGCGACGATCATCATGTTCTGGCACATTCCATGGCCGAACGCGGAAAGCTTCGGCATCTGTCCCTGGCGCGAAGAAATTCTGGAAGGGCTGCTGGGAAGCAGCATTCTGGGGTTCCACACCCGCGTGCACTGTAACAATTTCATCGATAGTATCGATCGTATTCTTGAGGCGAGGATCGATCGAAACAGTTCAACGGTCTCCTATGGGGGTAAAATGACGGCGATCAACCCCTATCCGATTTCCATCGAGTGGCCGTTGCAATGGCTCTCTGACCAACGGCCGGTTCCGGAATGCCGAATCAAACTCCGGGAGGCTTACGGGATGCCTCCCGATCGTCTCGTCGGCCTTGGGGTGGAACGTCTGGATTATACGAAGGGGATCCTGGAACGGTTCATGGCCGTGGAACGGTTGCTGGAGCTCCAGCCGGAATGGATCGGGAAATTTACGTTTGTTCAGATCGCAGCCCCCAGCCGTTCAACGATCGAGCAGTACCACCATTTTACCGGCCAGGTCTCTGCACTGGCCGAGCAGATCAACAAGCGGTTTGGGCGGGACGGCTATGAACCGATCTGCCTGCGGATTCAACATCACGAGGCGTCTCAGGTCTGCGAATGTTACCGCGGCGCGGACCTGTGCGTGGTGAGCAGTCTCCATGACGGCATGAATTTGGTGGCTAAAGAATTCGTCGGCGCCAGGGACGATGAGCAGGGAGTGTTGATTCTGAGCCAATTCACGGGAGCCGCGCGGGAACTGACGGAGGCGGTGGTGATCAATCCCTACGACATCGATCAATTTGCGGCCGCGCTCCACCTTGGCCTCACGATGCCGAAGGTGGAGCAGCGGGCCAGGATGCGAAGCATGCGCGGGCTGATCCAGGAGTTCAACGTGTATCGCTGGGCCGGTCGTATGCTCATGGATGCGGCCCGCATGAGACAAAAGGAGCGAGTCATGAAACATGTGCGGCGGCGGTCGAGCCTGCTGAGCTGATGGGCGGACGATGGACTATTTATTGACAGAAACAGGAAGGGCTGAACTCGATGCGCTTTTGAAAGTACGGTCTCTGTATGCATTTGATTTTGATGGAACCTTGGCAAAAATCGTCCGAGAACATCATGCGGCGAGGCTGGCGAGCCCCACCCGCCTCCGGCTCGAGGAACTCGCGAAACGTGCCCCCACCGCCATCATCTCGGGACGTTCGGTGGAAGACTTACGTTCACGTGTGGGGACCGCCGTGCCCCACCTGATCGGGAACCATGGTTCAGAAGGGCCTCATACGCGCCCAGAGGATCTGCGGCAAGTCCGGGAGACCAGTTTGGGATGGCTGCAATTGATCAACGGACGATTTCAGGGCGAGCTGACTCGACACGGCGTAGTCGTCGAAAGTAAGTCCTTTTCACTCTCATTCCATTATCGAACCGTCGATCAGCGAGACGAGGCGCGGGCGCTGATCTCGCGAATCGTCGCCGAATTGTCTCCACCTCCCCGCATTGTCCTTGGGAAATCCGTCGTCAATGTGATGTCGCCGACGGCCTCGCACAAGGGGACCGCGTTGCTGGAGTACATGCGCCGACTTGACTGTAGCAAGGCCCTCTACGTGGGAGACGACGAAACGGATGAAGATGTCTTCGCACTACGAGATGTCCGCATTCTCACCGTGAGGATCGGCAAGAAGAATGGTTCCTCCGCCCGGTATTTCCTAAAAAGACAGGCAGAAATCGCCGAGGTGCTTCGGCTGCTCGTCGAGGTCGGCGACCAAAGCATTCATACCTGGAGCGGTTGCCACGAACAGGGGACGCCACGGCCTGCCCAACGTCCCAACGAATAGCATTGCTGCTCATGGAAGGATGAGCAACAATCTGAGCCTCGCGTCGTCAGAGTAATTACCAAGAGGCAGGCAAGATTCTCGGCATCATCTCCATCTCTCATCAGTTCGCTAGCGCAGCTGAAGCTCAAAGGCGTTCTCGCGAGAGGTTGTAGAGGAGAGAGACGCACTCGTTGATCTCGCGTTTCAGGCGAAGGAATCGGCGTCGAGATTGTCGCGAAGCTTCCCCTTCAAACGGTCGTGAGCTCGCGCACGTGAGCCAGATCGTGGCGAGAGATCGGGCGCAGTTGACCAGGCAACAGCATGACAATTGCCACGGTCTGGCCCGCCAGTGTTATGAATTCAACTTCATAGCCTGTTCCGCCCTTATGGATGTGCACCACCGTCCCGATGTCGCCGGCCTTCAGGCTGTTTTCGGGCAGTTTCCTGTAACAGCACAACACACTCGTGTTCCTTAATCATGGCTTGCCTCCAAAGGATAGGTGGTAATCAATCGCGGCGCAACCTCTCCCTCATCCAGTTGCCAGACGGTCCGAACCGCGGCCGTCGTCCGTCCGGAGCCGACAGCTCGCCCTCGACCTCATAGCGTGGGCCAAACCCTGTTTCCTTCACCTTCGTCACGGCGTAGCTCCGGCCGTGTTCCCGAAGCGCATCCGCCAATCGTTCCCATTCCTTGACCCGAAAGCCGAACGCTGCAAAGAACCGCTCTTTACTCGCCCCGTAACGATGAGCCGGATTCAGCAGATAGTCCATAATCTTCTCCCGTTCGACAACGAGCGCGTCAGCTCCTGGAAGCTTCATCATTGCCCGCCCTCTTCTACAAGTGCAACCTCGTCGGGCGTCAGGCCGTAGAGCGCGTCCAGACCAACTGATCGATCTCCCGCTCTAACTCGCTCACGTCCGCTTCGGCGTTGCGCTGCTTCGCTGCCAGGATGCGGTCAACCAATCGCTCCATTACCTTTTGCTTTTCAGACGAGATGGCGGGTATGGGAATTTGGCTCATGTAATCCGAAAACGCCCGGAGATAACCGCCACGAACCTTGTTCGATATGCTCGAATAAAACCATTCTACCGCTTGTGAATTCATCAGTGCGGTCAGCCATTTTTCAGTTGTGGGAATGAAATAACAAGTGTTGGCTGCAAAATAACCTTGCTCATCCCAAGTGAAGCTCTGATGTTCGTAAATATCGGGATAGACAATTTTGGGTTGCTCAAACTCTTGCCAATAAGCAATGTTGTCCTGTATCTCATACCATTTGTAGCTTCCAGGTTTCCGACCAGGCCATTTATCCTTTTTCTTTTTCATCCCAGTCGTGCGGCTTTGGTTCTAGTTCCGTCTTGAATTGTTTGAGATGTTCGTGAACCGCTGGGTAGTTCTTGATGGCAATACCGCGTCGCGTGAAAATAAGCCATAAATCTTAAGGCTCGGTTCGCCATCGTTTCACATCACGCCCGCGGAGAAATGGTTTCAAGATTTCAGCGGAAGATTTGTGTTCGCGGATGAGCCGGTCTCGCGTAGCGCGGTCCACGACAAACGCTTCGTTCAAGCCGGTTTTGATACCATAGTAGAATCGTCTGTTGACATATTCGCCGAGTGGTTTCCCGGCGCGGCGCAACTTGTCCAGTAGCCGCAGCACGACTGGCGATTCAAGCCGCCAGCCGTCCGGCTTCAATTCGCTCTGTGAGATTTTCTTTCCACGTTCTGCCACGATTTGCGTTATGCGATCGAAGGACAGTTCTTCTTCCCACGTGTAGCCGAGGACGGCGGAATCTTTCGGTGGGGCGGTGCGTGTGCCGGTGAGAATGGAAGCGTAGGCAATGGCCTCGAAGACGGGTGCGTCGCCGAAATCAATTAGACGATGCAGTGTCAGTTCACGCGGCAGGAACCTGCGTAATGCTTCGCCGTAGCCGGCGCGATAGTATTTGTTCGAGGTGATAAACGCGATTGACCCGCCGGACCGCAGTAGCTTCACCGCACGTTCATAAAAATACACCAGTAAGTCGGCCGTGCCGTTGTAGCATTCGTAGCGGGCTGCTTTGAGAGCAGGTTTGAGTTCCTTGATTTTCTCCTGACGCACATAGGGGGGATTGGCGATGACGACATCGAATCCTTCCTTCTTGTGAAACACTTCCGAAAAATAAATCTCGAAGTCGAAGTTGACTTCATAGCCGAGGCTTTTCTTGGATGCTGCAAAACACTCAGACAGTTCTCGATCGATCTGCCGCTTCAGTTCCGCCTTTCGCTCCCGCTCGGTTTCTTGGAAGAAGCGCGCTTTCAATCGCTCAAGTCTTTCTAGTCGTTGTGATTTGAAAGGGAAACCTATCAGGGAGTTCCCTGTGACAACTTTGAAGTCTAAGTTCGGCAGCGGCTTGATGTGCTTCACATCCTCTTCATCCACCACGAGCGAAAGCCAGAGGCGAAGCTTGGCGATCTCGACCGCGCCAGGGTCAATGTCTACGCCGTAAAGGCAGTTCTGGATGGCGTGGCGCTTGAAGTGGTAGGGCGAGCGGTCACGAGGATCGTTAAAGTATGGCGTGAGCGCGGAGCGGGCGCGGACAATCTCGGTCATCATGCCAACCGGGAACGCTCCGGAGCCGACAGCCGGATCGCAGACAGTAATGTCGGACAGCTTTTCATCAATCAACCGGGCGTTCTTCTCGATGGTCTTTGGCATTTTGATGGCGTATTTCGCTTCGACCGCTTCGTAGTGGGAGATCTGGTCTCCGAGATGGATAAAAGTTTCGATATCGGCGCGAGGAATCACCTCGCGTCGGACGGTTGTTGTGAGGCTGGACTGTTCAGCCTCCGACTCGCCGAGAAGTTTGGTTTGAATCGGCTTGGCCGGTGCGATGGATTCCTCGGCGGTGTTGATAGCCGTGTCGAGGTAGTTGATGAGGTTCTCCTGGCACATGTAGTGAACGATTTCGCGCGGGGTGTAGTACGAGCCGAGACCCTTGCGGCGGTTTTCTTCGATGAGGTTCTCAAAGACCTTGCCGAGCATTTCGGGGTCGATGGCGACTTCTTTTTCCAGCGGCTCGGCTTCATTCACCGTGAAGTTGTACCGGTCGAACACATCGAGCACGCCAGTGCCGGTGATGCCCTCTTCCACGAACTCTGCATTGGTAAAGAGCTTGTTGGGTAGAATAATGTCCGTTCGCTTCCAGTCATAATCGCCCAAGGGCTCGAACAGCCCTCCGTTCAGGAACGGAATGCGGCATTCGAAAATGCTGCACCAAGCCTCGTGTCCCCGGTCGGTGGCCAGTGTGTCGTAAAAGAGCGGCTCGAGGATGTCGTTAAAGAAGTTCTCGTACTTGCCATGCTCCTCATTTACAAGCCTGCGGAGGAAATCGTGGGGCCCGCTCCCCCAATCTCTTCCCTTGGCAACTCCGAGCCAGCCTTTCTTCTGAAGAAAATAGAGGAACACGATCTGACCCAGGAGCTTCTTCGCAAAATCCACTGTGTTCACGTTCTTCTTCTTGAACTCACCACCGATGGCTTTATCTTTGGCGGCCAGCTTTTCCAGCGCAGCATTGATGTCATCGAACAGCTTCCGGTATTGCGCGAAGAATTCCTTGGTGACGGCTTCAACACTGAAGGCGTCCTCGAGATGCGTGAGCGTCGGATTATTCTCTGTGTCCTGGAGCAATTTGAGAAAGCGGGTCTGGGCAGTGTGGCAACTCTCGCCTTCGCCGACGATGTAGGAGAACCGGCGGGCGGGCGTCAGGCGTGATTCCACACCGATTTTTCCCGACTCCTTCTGAACCGTGGCATACTCCATTTTGACGTAGGAGAACCGCCACTGTTGTTCGGTGGGCGAGACGAAGGCGACGAGCGCTGCGTCTTTATTCTCACGTTGTTTCAGATGATCCGCCACAAAGTTGCGGATGGCCGTTCGCGCGCGTTCCAGTTTTGATTCATTGGTCAAATGCACGATCAGGACATCGAGCTTCTCGCTTTCAGGCGACGTGTAGGTGCCGAGGCGCTCGAACCGCGATACGTGCTCTTTGAAGGCATCCTTGACGTAGGTGCTGTTGCAGAAGAAGGCTTTCGACTCGTCAAACTTGTTGAGGAGATTGATTGCGAAGTTGCGGAATGTCGTCTTTTCGAAGGAGTGGGTAAATGTCTTCTTAACGAGGTCCCGAGCTTGGTTGCGGTTCATTTACTCCTCAAGAGATAGGATGAGAGAATGACCTCGCGCGGACTGAGGTTGTGGAACATTCGCTGTGCTCGCGTGGGCTGAAACAACTGAGCGGGAATATCACGACGTAGGATGCCCAGGACCTTTAACGGCCCCAATTCTGTTTTCAGCGCCTCCGCGACCTTCTTCGTGGTCGGTCGGGGAAGCGCCCCGTCGTTCAAGAGCTGGATCACCTGCCGGATATAGTTCTCATCCTCTTCGGTAAAGCCGTGGTAGGAACGAACTTCTTTTGCTTTCAGGCGCTTGAGAATGTAGGCATCGTTTGCACTGCCTGTATGGTGGGACGTGGTATCTTCGTTCGATGAACTCGTTGCTGCTGTGAAGGCCTGTTTATTCATGTCCAAGAGCGCATAGAACTCCTGGGTAATAGTCTGCCGTGCTTCTGAATTGTTATTGGGCTTGAGAATTTGAGCAGCTGCAAAGAAGTCGAGTTCGACGGCTTCGTTGGCACCCTGCTGAGCCGCAAAGAATTTGTCGAGCCGACCCTGACGAAAATAGGTCAGCAACGCCGGGAATTGATTCACGTTCGATCCCGCATCCAATATCCTGGACGATCTGGCTTTCCTCGGCAGGCGTTTGATACGGGTGAACAGTTCGGGGTTCTTGTCGCGGACCTCACGGATTTCCGCCAGATATTCGAGCTCGCTGTCTTCCGCTTCATCCTCGCCTGTGATCGTTTTCTTAGAATTCAACTTGGCAAAGAGATCGTGCGACTTAATCTCCTCTCCTTCCGTCAGTAGCCTCGCATCGGCGCCGAGCATTTCGATGAAGGCGTGAATCTTCGCTTCGGCGGCTTCTCTCAACTTGATAAGATCGTTGCCTTCGTCCGTCGGGAAAAAATTGTACGTATGAATAATGTCAAACTTGGTGTCCACGCGATTGACGCGTCCGATGCGTTGGATTAATCGGGTCGGATTCCATGGAATGTCATAGTTGATGACGATGTTGGACCGGTGCAAGTTCACGCCTTCAGAGAGCACTTCCGTGGCAATCGAGATCCGATAGTCGTCTTTCGGCTGAAAAGCTCTCGCGTCGAAGTTGGCGATGACTTGCTTACGAACAGCATCATCGGAATGTCCTGTGAACAGCACTACCTTTGAGTCGATCTCGTGGCCTAAGCGATCTGCGAGATACTCCGCCGTTTCCCTGGATTCCGTGAAGATAATGAGCTTGCTGCTTTTTAGGACCTTGGTCGTGGTCAGAATCTCACGAAACGATTCCCACTTTGGATCACGAGCGATCGCCTGCCACTGCATTTGCGACGGATCGGAGAACTTCAAGATCGGTTTCCAAGTCCCGGATGAAGTCCAACTGAAAATTCATTCGCATTCAATTTCTCCGCTTTATCCCCGGCGAGCAGTTGATCGATCGCCTGTTGATCATCATTTTCCAAGAGCTCAAAAATCTTGTTGATGTATTCTTTGCTGATATAGACATGGCCTTTGCCGAATTCTTCGATGACCCGCTCATATGACTTTATGAATCGAGTGAGTGTCAGCCGGAACGCGTAAAAGCTGCTTCCAGCGCTTCGATCAGGATTCTCATGAACTTCGCCAAATTGCGTTGGCTTTGAACTTCCCGCTCTTCTCGATCTCCTTGATAATAGGTTAAGGGCTTGTAGCGGGCGTACTTGAATTCATGCACCAACAGGCGGATGGTCTCCATAAAGATTTCATTTTCCGCTCTTGCTCAGCTTATAGAACATCGGCTTTGGATCGGCCACATCAGGGAATTTCAAACCTTGCTGGATCAAATCCTCGCCATAGTATTTAACAATTTCGCTCCGGGTCCTGCGGATCATCAGATATTTAAGGACTTTCTCTCGCGTGGTTTTGGCGTTTGCTTTAACCCGCTTAAAATATTCTTCACGGTCCCTTTGGCGGTCGAGGCCATGAAGATTCTTGTCGAGTTTCGAGAAGAACGCTTCAAGATTTCGGACGTTCGGGATGGTGCTGTTCTTGACTGTTTTGAAAGAGCTTGATCTGGCTCAGGATGTCTCTCGGACTGTTGTTGAGCGGAGTGGCCGATACGAGAATCACGCGTTTGCCTCGGCAGATTTGCGCAAGCATTTCATAGGTCTGATTGGTTTCGGTGCGGAAGCGATGCGACTCGTTCACGAAGACATTGGCGTACTTCGAGAGGTCTCGCTCCAATAGGGTTTCCAGTTTTCCAGCTGATTCGAAATCGGTGTGAGACACATGGAAGTCTCCGAATACATTGGGCCAGGAGCCTGGATTGTTCTTGTCGAGTAAATGTGGTGGAGCGATGACTAAGCATCGGCCATCGAGCTGCTGAGCCAGCAGCGCAGCCATGTAGGTCTTGCCCAATCCAACGACATCGGAGAGGAACGCCCCGCCATACTCATCGAGCACCTTTCGCGCACTCAGCACGGCTTCCTGCTGATACTTCAACTTCTTGAAGCCATGCGGCACATACATACCTTCCA
>CAWKJK010000064.1:0-24855 GCA_963849655.1 uncultured Nitrospiraceae bacterium | reverse complement strand
CGCCACAACGCAGCATTCTGCAAGGATTGCTTTAACAACTTCGTGCATGACCAAGTTCTTAAAGCGATACGGTCTCAGGAGATGTTCGCGAAAAACGACCGTCTCCTTGTCGCTGTTTCAGGCGGCAAGGACAGTTTGGCTCTCTGGGCTATTCTTCTGAAACTGGGCTATAACATCGATGCCCTGTATGTGAACCTCGGGATCGGAGGCTATTCCGAATCATCACAAGAAAAAGTCGTGCACTTTTCAAAGACCGTGGCCGTGGGATACGGTGCTGTGCTCCATATCCATACCGTTGAGCGAGAAGAAGGAGCCGGCATTCGTGAGCTGGCTATGCTGGCCCACCGCCCGACGTGCTCGACATGCGGCACGATCAAACGCTATCAATTCAACCATGCGGCAATCCAGCATGGGTACGATGTCATGGCGACGGGACATAATTTGGATGATGAAGCAGCCCGACTGCTCGGGAACGTGCTGCATTGGCAGCACGAATACCTTGAGAAGCAAGGTCCAAGCCTTCCCGCCTCCGTTGATGGATTCGCCAAGAAAGTGAAGCCTTTGTATCGTTTGACGGAACGAGAATTGGCCGCCTATTGCGTTCTGAATAGGATCGACTATGTGGTTGAGGAATGTCCAATGGCGCAAGGAGCGCGCACGCTCCTCTACAAGGAGGTGTTGAATCGTCTGGAAACCGAGTCTCCCGGCACCAAGCAGATGTTTTACTGGGGGTTTCTTGAGAAGTCTCGCCAGACCGGGACACCCACGACCATCATGGAAAAAGATCGCTCGGCCTTGCACCCTTGTTCCCTCTGTAGCCAGCCGACCACGGCCGAGACC
This sequence comes from uncultured Nitrospiraceae bacterium, assembly GCA_963849655.1. Classification (GTDB taxonomy): domain Bacteria; phylum Nitrospirota; class Nitrospiria; order Nitrospirales; family Nitrospiraceae; genus Nitrospira_D. Next base: position 24,015 of record CAWKJK010000064.1, on the reverse strand, counting down.
TGCTCCTACTGTAAGCTTATGGCCCGGGCAAAAACGTTCGACCGCTCGTTGAGCCATTCGGCCCTTGCAAACCGCTTCTACTCTCCGTAAGCTAATCCAGAGCATCACGTTTCTCATCTCGTATCACCTATGGCCACAACCCCACGCGACTACTATCACATTCTTGGCGTCCCCCGAACCGCCTCGCCCGACGATATCAAAAAAGCCTTTCGACGCCTGGCTCGCCAGTACCATCCCGATCTTCACGCGGGTGCGAAGAAGGCCGAGATGGAAAAGAAATTTAAAGAGCTCAATGAGGCACAGGAGGTCCTGACCGACCCGGATAAGCGAAAGAAGTATGACCAGTACGGGGCCGATTGGGATCAAGCACAAGCCTTCGAGAAGGCTCGTCAACAGGCCAGGACACAAGGGTTCGGCGGGCCATGGGGTTCCGAAGGAGACTACACCGGTCAAGGCGATAGCGGATCCGGAAACGATCACTTCTCCGATTTTTTTGAAAACATCTTTGGAAACCGCGGACGCGGCGGAGCCGGACGCACGAGTCCTGGAATGCCGGGAGAGGACATCGAGACCGAAGTCCAGCTGAGGTTGCGTGAAGTGTTAACCGGTGTCACCAAGCGCGTGAATCTGCGTGAACCCCGAACCTGCTCGACCTGTCAAGGGAGCGGTACCGTGCGTGGCGGATCTTGCGCGATCTGTCAGGGAACCGGGATGACGACCGAATACAAAACCATAGAAGTGCGAATTCCGACCGGAGTTCAAGACGGAACGCGGGTGAGGGTTGCCGGAAAGGGTCAGCCTGGAACAAACGGCGGAAAACGCGGGGATCTGTATCTTCATGTGGTTATTCCCTCGGATCCCGATCTTTCGTCGGCAAGGTTCAGACTTGCATGTCACCCTGCCCGTTTATCCTTGGGAAGCCATTCTCGGGGCTGAGGTAACCGCTCCAACCTTAGCGGAGCCGGTGAAAGTCAAAGTTCCGCCGGGCAGCAAGGCCGACGGAAAACTACGGCTCAAGGGGAAGGGGCTTCCTTCGGCAACCGGTGGGCATGGCGATCTTTTTCTGACGTTGCAAATTGTCATGCCGGCTGGTATCAGCGAAGACGAACGGGTGTTGTACGAACGTTTGAGCAAACAACGGCATCCGGACCCGCGAACCGAGCTGCTCTATAGCGCTCAACGACGTTGAGCTGAAACACAATCGGCATCGGCAACGAGTTTTGAGTCGAGAGACTCGCTTGCGTTGCGCTGACTGCTGTGGCAAGCTTTGATTCCATGGCTTCTCAACCAAGGAGGAATTCATGATGTCTATAACCAAGACGACGGCTGCTTTCGCCGTAGCGTCGGCATGTCTGTTGGTGGCGGGCATACCAAATCTAATGGCAAATGATCCGAGCTATGGCCATACAGGAGCAGGACCAGGATATGGTGCTTGGGGAGGACATGGCTATGGAAAAGGGATGATGCACAGCGGGACCGGCCACCTGATCCGACATCTATTGAAACACGAAAAGGATATCGGACTCACAGCCGATCAAGTCACCAAGCTGAAAGATATCCAGCTCAATCTCGACAAAGCCCGTATCAAAGCCGAAGCCGATATCCAAATCGCGGAGCGCGAACTGAAGGCACTGACAGAGAATGAACAGTCCGACCTCGCCGCGATCGAAACCAAGCTGAAACAAAGTGAAGATCTGCAAGTCGGGCTGCGGATGACTTCCATCAAGACACGTCGCGATGTGACGGGCTTACTGACCCCGGAACAACGTGCGAAGGAAAATTCCGAGCACGAGAAGGCGATGCAGCAGCACAAAGGGTATGGCACTCCCCATGGAGGCGCGACGCCCTATGGGATGAATCCTCATGGTGGCAACCCTCACGGTGCAAATCCACATGGCGCCGATCCGCACAGCAAGAACCCCCATGAGGCCGTCCCTCCTACCGCACCCAGTAACATGTCTGTACAGTAATGGAACCACGAAGACCGATGAAAAAAGAAGTGCAGCTCCAAAGTCATGATCTTCTGGTTGGGGCCAGCCGCGCCCCGGCGAGGGCCATGTTAAAAGCCGTCGGCTTTACAGACAACGACCTATCGAAACCTCTCGTCGGCGTAGCCAATACCTGGATCGAGGTCATGCCGTGCAATTTTCATTTGCGGCGGCTGTCCGAGCGAGTGAAAGCCGGGATCAGAGCGGCCGGCGGTACTCCCGTTGAATACAACACCATCGCGGTGTCTGATGGGATCTCGATGGGGACCGAGGGAATGAAAGCGTCCCTCATCAGCCGTGAGGTCATCGCGGATTCGATCGAGCTTGTCGCGCGTGGACACTTGTTCGATGCCGTCGTCGCTCTGTCCGGGTGCGATAAAACAATCCCCGGAACCGTCATGGCGCTCGCCCGATTGAACGTGCCGTCGCTCATGCTCTATGGGGGCTCCATCATGCCGGGACAGTTTCAGGGACATGACGTGACCATTCAGGATGTCTTTGAAGCAGTCGGCAAACATGCGTTGGGAAAGATGACCGACGCAGAGCTGAAGGACTTGGAAGATCACGCGTGCCCAGGGCCCGGAGCCTGTGGAGGCCAGTTCACCGCCAATACCATGGCCATTGCGTTTGAGTTCCTCGGCATTTCACCAATGGGTCGCAATGGGGTTCCTGCCATGGACGGTCGGAAAGACGATATCGCGTTTGAATGCGGCAAGATGGTGATGGAACTCGTAAAACAAGATCTGCGCCCGCGTCAGATTATTACCCGAAAGTCATTGGAGAACGCCATCGCTGCCGTCGCCACGACCGGGGGCTCGACAAACGCCGTGCTGCATCTCCTCGCCATCGCCCGTGAGTCCGGGATCAAGCTGAGCATCGACGACTTCGACAAGATGAATCGCAAGGTCCCCTTGCTGGCCGACCTCAAGCCGGGAGGCCGGTTTGCCGCGGCAGACCTCTATGCTGCAGGCGGGACAATCTTAGTTGCCAAACGATTACTCGATGCCGGCCTGCTTCATGGCAATCAGCCTACCGTCACCGGCCGAGACGATCGGCGAAGAAGCCAAGGATGCCGTGGAGACTCCTGGTCAACAAGTCTTGCGTCCCCTCTCCCACCCGATCAAACCGACAGGCGGCCTTGTCATTCTGAAGGGCAATTTGGCACCGGAAGGTTGTGTGGTGAAGGTCGCCGGCCATTCGATGACCAAATTCAAAGGACCGGCCAAGGTCTATGACCGGGAGGAGGATGCCTTTGTGGCGGTTAAGGCGGGGCAGATCAAACCCGGTGATGTCGTCGTCATTCGGTACGAAGGTCCGGCAGGAGGACCAGGCATGCGCGAAATGTTGGGTGTGACGGCGGCCATCGTCGGTGCCGGACTCGGCGACTCTGTCGCGCTGCTCACTGACGGCCGATTCTCTGGAGCGACACATGGATTGATGGCCGGACACGTCGCTCCTGAAGCTGCGAAGGGAGGGCCGATCGCGTCGGTCAAGAACGGAGACTCGATTACGCTCGATATCCCCAAACGACGCCTCGATGTCGATTTATCAGAGCGGGAAATCGCCGCTCGGCTGAAAAAGGTTAAACCGCCTGTGCCGCGCTATACCTCCGGCGTGATGGGGAAATATGCCCGAACACGTCTCGTCCGCATCCGAAGGCGCCATCACTAGCTGACATGAAGTTCAGGAATTGGTTCGGCTATTGGAACAGAATGGCTTCAAGCTCATCAAAGAAAAAGGATCGATACGCTACTATGGGAAGCCGGAGATGGAATGGAGAGGTTGGTCAGAATTGACTACCATGGTTCAAAAGAAATTCCGACCGGAACGTGCCGCGCAATTTTGAAGGCTGCCGGCATGAAGGGTAAGAACGAATAATATGATCGAACTAAAATATTCACTTGTCATTGAGGCCACAGAAGATCCCTTGTTTTTTGGGTTCTATTCGCCGGACCTTGAAGGATTTACTGGAACCGGACATTCGATCGAGGATTGCCTGTATAAGGCAAAATGGGGGATGGAGGAACATGTGACGTTGCTGAAAGAACGTAGTCTCTCCTGTTCCAGCCCAAACCCCGCTGCAACCATCCTGATTCAGAATGAGCGGAAATTGGAACCGGTTTCTCGCTGAATGAGCTTCATCTTGCAAACGGAGACTAGCGAAAGTCCCGCTGCTGAAAGATGACCGCGGCGAAGCATGAGGAGAAACGCTGTATAGGCCAGTCCATAGGCGGCGATCATCAGCAGATCACCGGCCGGCACGTCGAGTTGGTGAGTCACGTCCCCCTTGAGATTGAATCGATCCAGGTTCGGCAGGATATAGTACATACCCTCCAGCACCGTCCGTCCTGCACCTTCCATTTTCTGACCGAACGCTTTCAAATCCGTCGTCAGATGGCCGATCACATAAATTGCCAGGGTAAAAATTGCGCTGAGCGTCGCGCTTGAGAAAGTGGAAAACAGGAGTGCTACCGCCGTGATAACCATGAATTCCAGCACAATCATCCCGAGCGCCTTGAAGAGCACGGTATGAACCGGAACATCCTGGAGATACAACACCGCCAATAAGCCCGCGGCCATGATCGCCGTATTGATCACCAGTGTGAGACTGAGCCCGAGATACTTCCCTAAGAGGAACTGATGCCGCGCGACGGGCTTGGACACGATCGTGTAGATCGTTTTCTTCTCGATCTCCTTGCTGACCAAACCGATGCCGACGAAGATGGCGATCAGGACACCGAAGAAATTGATGCTCCCAAGGCCGATATCCAAGATCAAGCGATGAAACTCCCCCAGCGTCAATCGCATCAAGATCAGAGAACTGCCGATCATCAAGAGAGCGAAGATCAACAGATTGTAGAGCAGCTTATCTCGAAGATTCTCGCGAAATGTGTTGAATGCAATCGAAAGCACTTTCATCAGACCCGAGCCTCTACTGTTTGCTGCATTCCGGTAGCCTTGCGAATAAAAAGATCTTCAAGCGAGGCCTTGTGCGGCGTAAGCGCCACCAGCTTCGCCTTGGCCGACCGGATCACCTCGAGCGCCTGATCCACCGCCTGCTGACTGGATAGCACGACCATGACCCGCTCCCCTTGTAGAACGACTTTGCCGGCCAAGGGTTTGATCCGTTCGAGCGCCTCGGGAAGCAGCCGGTCGATCACTATCTCGACCTCATGAGTGGTATCCCCTGCAATCAATTCCGACACATGCCCGCAGGCGACCAACTTTCCCTTCATGATCATGGCCACTCGATCGCAGAGCAGCTCCGCATCGTGCAGGATATGTGAGCTGAACATCACCGTCTTGCCAGACTCCTTGAGGCGCAGAATCAAGTCGCGCACTTCTTTTCGCCCGATCGGATCCAGTCCCGACATCGGTTCATCCAAGATGACCAGCTCCGGATCATTGATCAAGGCCTGAGCGATCCCCACCCGCTGCAACATGCCCTTGGAGAATTTTCGCAATTGCAGATCTCGAGCATGTGTCATGCCGACCAGGTCCAACAATTCGTCAATACGTTTGTCGAGCGCAGTTCCTAAGAGCCCAAAGAGATGACCGTAGAATCGCAAGAATTCTCGACTCGTTAGATAGTCATAAAAATACGGCGATTCCGGAAGGAATCCGACTTTAGCTTTTCCGGATGGATCACCAATAGGCCGTCCGAACAGGGTTGCTGTTCCCCCGCTTGGATAAATGAGCCCCATGAGCATCTTGATTGTCGTCGTCTTTCCTGCTCCATTGGGGCCAAGAAACCCAAAGACTTCGCCTCGCTGCACTGCGAACGATAGTCCATCAACGGCAGTGACACGGCGACCCCAGAAGCCGACACGGAAAACTTTGCGCAAGTTTTGAATTTTGACGATAGGTTTGACTACTTCATCCATGGTTTCTGTCTTCAGCTACACGCGACCTTGCTTATCTAGTCTGAAGACCCTGAGTCGATTGGGATGTGTTGAACTTGAAACATTTCCGGTCTTGGAGTCCAGTTCGTAAAAACCACCGAACGGTTCCTGAGGTAATTGGGGTAGATATCCGTTTGCTATCAGGTCGTGTAATGTCTTTGGGAATGTCCCCTGTTTACCCAGAAATTGTTGAACAGCCGACTCCAAGCTCCGAATATCTCGCTCGATCATGATCTCCTTCGCTCGCTTTTCCAGGACTTCACGCGTTTCGGCATCTTGAGCCTGTCGCCAGAGAGCTTCCAGAAATTGGAGTGCGGTTTCAGGGTTGTTCGCCTCCGCATACATGCGTGTCGCAAGGCCAGGCAGATACGCCGGACCTCCTGGCAGCCGCGCCGCTGCGGCTATGTATTCAGCAGCCTTAGCCGCATCGCCAACAATGAAATAATGGTTATAGCCCAACAAAAAAGGAATGTTCCAAACAGTTGGATTTTCCTTGAATCCTTTCTCAAGCAGTCGATTGCTGAGATCAACGCGATTGGCGAGATTGGTTAGCACGACGCCACCGACATAGTACGCGTAGTCATACTGCGGATCGAGAGTGGTCACCACATCCAAGGCATGATAAATCCATTCATATTCATCTACCGTGTTTCGTTTCTTCCCAAGTACCTGCAGTAATCGAAGCCACAGGACATCTGACCCGAGATGATGGTAACCGAGCAGTGTTGGCTTTATATATTCTCCACGAGGGAGCTGGGCGAGTTCTTCGATCTGTGTGGCACCGCGATCGATGCGATGGTCAAGAAATTGTTGAAGTTGAACGATGGAAACAAGAGCCAGAATGCATCCAGCGGTAAAAAGTCCGACCTGGATGGATATGCTTGTTGAACTGTATGACGCCTGGTTAGATGTGGAAAAGAAGGCCATGGGAGGTGATCTATTAAAAGCAGTCTAGCCTGCCGGGTTTTATCCCGGCAGGCTAGCTCTCGCACGTCTTACCGCGACTTAATAGGAACCCGGTGTGCAATCAGCCGCGCCATGGTCAACCGTGGAAGCCCACGAGGAAACCGTGGCATCGCCGTCGAGATTGGTTGTTGCAGCTGCAATAAAGTTGTTAGCACCGACGGGTCCTGCACCGACTGGGAAAGCCCCTCTAACAACCGCACAGGAATCGGTGGCGCCGAGCGCACCAGTCGGGCTGTAAGTAGATACCGGACCGACACCAGCAAGTATTGTCGCATCTACTGCATAGCGGTAATTCACATTGCCCGTTGCCCTAAAGCCGATATCATTGAAACCCAAAGCAGTTGTAAAACCACCGGCAAGGCACCACGTCGTCGGGGGGACACGTCCTGGCAGACCAGCGCCCCAAGGTAAAGGGACTGCTTTTACGTTAGCGCCAGGCAATAGGACACCTTCGGCAGGAATCCCGATATAGCAGCCTTGCTCGCCCTGGAACGCAACCATTGATGTCTTGATGGCCATCAAGTTTTCCTTAGCCTCCGACTGCCGAGACTTCATCTGATACTGCAAGAAGTTGGGAATGGCGATGGCCGCCAGGATTCCAATGATCGCCACGACGATCATCAACTCAATGAGGGTAAAACCCCCTTGTTTCCGCAATGCCTTCAACATCGTCCTGCCTCCTTGTTGATGGTTCACTGACGGCCCCCTTAATCATCCGCGACGCTCATGTTGCCGCCTACCGGTTCCTCAAGCAGGTTTGGTGCCGATCAATGACAAGGCCTAGCCTAGCATTGATCCCTGAGGATGCAACAACTTACGAGAAATCGACGGGTGATGGAGTTAGGGAAGAAGCTAGGTGCTCTTCCGTAATCTGCTCCGGATAGCCAAGAATTGACACTTTTGCCTGTCCAACCGGTATTCAGGCGCGAGTACCGGCAAACTACCAGGTAAGGCAACAGGGAGAACGGTCGGTGATGGAGTTTCGTGAAGGGACTGAGGGAGTGGCTATTGAACTTGCCATTCCTCTGGTGAGGTCGTCTCTGCGATCAGGACCAATTCCTCAATAACTTTTCCACCGGCATATCCTGTGGGACCAAGGACAAATCGTGTTTCTTCCACGCTGAGTCTGACCGAAACCCTGTCATGCTCGTCATGATTTTGTCGGAGCGGGAGGAAGCCATTCTAGAGCCGTGGTTTTAAGGTATCGCCTGTTGAGTCTGTGCCTTCTCTGACACCCGGCGCTTGGCCTGTTGGATACGGTCTTCGTAGGTCGGGTTAGCCAGGCCCTGCTCGCGGAAGCGTTGGAGCAGTTTTTCATTGGAAGGGTCAATCTCAAGTGAGTGGAACCAGGCTTCACGAGCATCGACAACTTTCTGCTGCTTCAAATAGATTTCCCCCAAATGCTCGTAGATGACGGGGTCATCGCCGACCAACGCCACGGCCTTCTTGATCTCCGTGAGCGCCTCGGTCAGCATGCCTGATTTGTAAAAGGCCCACCCGAGACTATCGACATAGTAGCCGTTCTCCGGCTTGAGCGCCACCGCCCGTTTCGTCAGGGACAAGGCTTGATCGATCTTGATGCCACGCTCCGCATAACTGTAGCCGAGATAGTTCAAGGCATCGGCGTGATGCGGGTCGAGGGAGAGCGCGGTTTCCATGGCGCGCTCCACTTTGTCAAACCGATTGAGTTTGTCGTAGGCCGTGCCGAGGTTGAAATGCAGATCGGCGCTCTTCGGATTGTGCCGAATCCCCTCCTCAAACGCTTGTGACGCCTTTTCGAATTGCTCGCTCTGGAAATGTGCCAGCCCTAGGACGATATAGGGTTCAGGCTGTTTCGGCGTGAGGCGGACAGCTTCATCGAGATGGGTCACCGCCTCCGGGAATTGCTTGAGTCGATAGAGGAGCACACCCAGATGAACATGACTGTCGGGAAACTTTGGATCCAGATGAATATTATAGCGATAGGTTTCCATCGCCTTTGGGAAGTCCTTAGTTTCTTCGTACAGGTACCCAAGGTAATCGCGCACTTTCAATTCAGCCGGCTTGGCCTTCAAGATCTCGGTCAATTGGTTGATCGCCTTTGTAAACTCCTTCTTCTCTCCATAAATCAGCGCCATGCGTAACTGCGCATCGAGGTCGCCGGGATTGTCTTCCAACAACTTCGCCAACTCCGCAAGGCCGCCGGCATAGTCTTTGGTCGCGATATACAACTGAACGAGATGTTGTCGAATGTCCCTGTTCCGAGGATTCACCTCGTGGAGATACTTTTGAAGGACCGCGATGGCCTTGACCTTCTCTTGGCGTGATTCGTGGACTGACGCTTGTGCCAAATAAGCAGGTTCGAACGCCTGGTTCACGGCGATGGCCCGATCGAAATTGGCCACAGCCTGTTCAGGATTTCCCGCTTCCATCGAAATACGGCCCAAATAATAGTAGCCGATCGGCGAATCAGAGGTATACTGCAATCCTTTCTTGACGACCTGTTCCGCTTCGGCGACTCGTTTTTGGTTCAGGAGAATGAGTCCCTTCGGAAAGTAGGATTCCCCTCTTTCGGGATCGCTCTCAATGGCCTTGTCCAATAGCTCCAAGGCGCGCTCCGGCTTCCCCGCACTGGCTAAGATACCGGCCATATGGGTCAGCATTTGCGGTTCTTGTCCCGTTCCTTCTCCGACTTCATCCGCATACTGCACCGCTTGAGTCACATCACCCAACGCGAAATACAGCGCAGCCAACCGAGATTTGACCTCGCGGGATTTAGGGTCGACTTTCAAGGCTGTATGATATTCCTTCAACGCGGCGTCCAGGTCCTGAGCCAGTTCCGCTTGATGCCCCATCATAAAATGGTAGGTGGCATCCGACTCGGGAGCCGATGGTGGAGGCTGCATTGCTGTGGCAGGTGGAGAAAGTGTTGTCTTGGGCTGGGGGGAGGCTGCGCAGGCGACTATGGCACCGGAGAGGAATAGGGAGATCAGTATCGTCCTCACTAAGAGCATACCATTCTGTCTAAGCGGCCGACCGTACAAGACCATTCGTGTGTTCCCCATAATACCGTACGTCAGGACAAGTGGTGGCGGGTCAATGAAACGATTATACCGAGTGTCGGGGCGATGCGCAAACGACTCCCCCGGCTATGCTTCGCGAAGATCAAGGCTTTCGAATTTGGCGAATCGGTCCTGGAAAAACAACTCCTTTTTCCCAATGGGACCATTGCGATGCTTACTGACGATGATGTCGGCAATTCCTTTGCGCTCCGAATTCGGGTCATACACGTCTTCTCGGTAAATAAAGATGACCACATCGGCATCCTGTTCGATCGCTCCGCTCTCTCGCAGATCGGCCAACATGGGGATCGGCGGCTTACGGGCCTCCACCGCGCGACTCAACTGGGACAGAGCCACCACCGGCACATTCAGTTCTTTCGCCAATGCCTTTAACGAGCGGGAAATATCGGAGATCTCTTGCTGACGAGACTCCGAATCGCTTCGCCCTTGCATGAGCTGGAGGTAATCCACGATAAGAAGATCAAGTCCTTTCTCTGCTTTGAGCCGGCGAGCTTTGCCGCGCATCTGTTGGACGGTAATACCGCCCGTGTCGTCGATATAGATCGGCGCTTGTTCCAATCGTCCGGCCGCCTCCGCCAATCGCCACCAATCCTCCTTTTGAAGCTTCCCCGTCCGCAGCGCATGGGAATCAACTCGCGCCTCAGAGCTGAGCATACGGAGGACGATCTGCGGCTTGGACATTTCCAAGCTGAAGACTCCCACCACCGTATTGGCGTGAATGGCGGCATGCGTCGCAAACCCCAAGGCAAGGCTCGTCTTACCCATGCTCGGCCGCCCGGCCACCACCACCAAGTCCGAGGCCTGAAGCCCTGCGGTAATATCGTCGAGATCGTAGTACCCCGTGGGCACTCCCGTGACATGTTCCTTTCGCTTCGAGAGTTTATCGATGACATCCAGACTTTCCTTGATGACCTGACTGATCGGGCTGAACGACCGTTCCAGTTTGCCCTGCGCAATGCTGAATACCGACCGCTCGGCAAAATCGAGCAGGTCATCAATTGAGGCAGTGCCTTCATAGCCCCTGGTCAGCACCTCGGTGGAGGTGCTGATCAACTGACGGGCCACCGCCTTGTCCCGAACGATCTTGCAGTGATACCGAATATTGGCGGAACTGGGAACGATCTGGACGAGTTCGGCGAGATAGGCCGCGCCTCCGATGGCCTCGAGTTCACCGCGAGATTTCAATCGCTCGGTCAGCGTGATCTGATCGATCACTTCTCCGGTGTCGGACAGTTCAAGCATGGCTTGGTAGACTTTTTTGTGCGCCGTCCGATAGAAATCTTCCTCCACCAGCAGTTCCATCGCCTTCGGCATGGCGGCGTTATCGAGGAGAATGGCGCCGAGCACCGACTGCTCCGCCTCCAAGTTCTGCGGAGGGAGTTTCGGTTGAGAAAGATCCACTGTCCCGGTGGATTTCATACCACCCCTTCGAGGTCGGCACGCAAACTTGCAAGGAGACCGGCGATCGATACAGTCCTTTTGCGAACATGAGCGTGGCCGGTCGATCCCGCCATGCGCCGCCGGTCGCCCCGATGGAGCACAACAACCTGCTCGGATGTGGGACTGTCCACGCCGACGACAATAATGGTAGCGATGTCTGCTTCAAGACCGGCTTTAATCGCGGCGCCGATCAAATCCCGTCCCGATGGATCCACGACCTGTTGAACCGTTCGTATCCCCGCTTGGCGAAGTTGTTGAGCGACCGAAACCACTCGTGTTGACAACCCTAGCGGAGCCACCACCAACACCTCTGGTCCAACGGACTTCGTCCTCTCGGAAAGATTCAGCCCTTTGAAGAGCCGGTCGACACTAAGGGCAAATCCGGTCGACGGAAGGTTCCGACCGAATCGTCCAATCAGGTGATCGTAGCGTCCACCGCCGCCTAACTCCACTCCAATACCATCGGTAAAGACATCAAAGACGATGCCGTCATAGTAGTCGAACCCTCTGAATTCTCCTAGATCCAGCAAGACGGCCTCTTGAAATCCGGTCTCGCAGAGCAATCGATAGACGTTCGCCAGTCGATCCAATGCTTGGACCAACGGCTTCTCACCCTTCGCCAATGCGCGCCCTTTCGAGAGAACGTCAGCTTGTCCGCAAAGCTCCAACGCTTCCACAATTCTCTGCGCCGACCTTTTGGTCACTCGCTCTTGCGACAGGATCTCCGTCAGCCTCGATACATCTTTTCTTGCTGCAGCTTGCTCAGCCCGCCTTCGCCCTTCCGGGGAGAGTCCCGCACGAATGAGCAGCCCTTTGAAAAACCCAACATGTCCCAATGAAATCTTGAACGAGCATAACCCGACCTGCCGTAGGCACTCGATCAGCAACATGATGATTTCACTATCGGCGGACGGATCATCAGCCCCGATCAGCTCGGCGCCTACTTGAAAGATTTCTCGATCTCGACCGGCATGCTCCGGTTCATGCCGAAAGACCGTCGCCCGGTATGACAAGCGCAACGGAAAATGCGCGCCCACCATGCCCATCGCCACCGTACGGGCGATTTGTGCCGTGACGTTCGGGCCGCAACAATAGAATACGGCCGGTCGTCCGGTCTACGATCTTATAGGAGTTCTCCAACAGCGTTGGTTCGAGGCCGGGTGCCAACACATCGAGATACTCGAACGTCGGAAGGATGATTTCGTCGTACCCGAAACGATTGAAGTACGCCAACAATTCGGCTTCCAGATGCCGAACGTGGCGGGCGGCTTCCGGCAGGATGGTGGCCATCCCAACCGGAACCAGTGCGTGTTCCCGCAAAACAGGAAGCTGCCCCGAAGAAGTCCTACGCATCGGAGGAGCAGAGGCCATAATAACCTGATCGCGAGAATCGTTACGAAAGGTTGGCGACCTTGACGGACAGAATATTCGAGCTGGAACGGATCTGATCCAGGACCGCAGATGGGAATTCCGCATCGGAACCGATGATCAGCAATGCATCCCCTCCCCGCTTTTCCAAGGCACATTGCATCCGCACGATGTTGATTCCCTGATCTCCCAGAACCTTTCCGACCATGCCGATGACCCCAGGGCGATCGACATTATGAATCAACAACATATGCCCCTCCGGGACAACTTCGACTTTAAATTGATTGATCTCCGTGACACGGGCTTCTTTCTTGTGATACAGCGTCCCGGCGACTTGGTGTGACACCTTGCCGGCCTCGACCTGAACTCGGATCAGGCTTGTGAAATCTCCGGCATCCGTGCTCTTCACTTCCTTGACTTCGACACCTCGCTCTTTCGCCACAATAGGGGCATTCACGTAGTTCACCGGGTGTTCCATAATAGGAGTGAGCAGACCCTTGAGGACGGCGATGGTCAAGGGCGCAATGGAGAGCGTGGCGACTTCCCCGCTGTACTCCACCGTGACTCGCTCCATTCCTCCCTGAACGAGTTGAGTTTGAAGCGTGCCGAGCTTCTCGGCCAACGTCAGAAAGGGTTGCAAGCGAGGCAATAATTCCGGAGCGACCGATGGAATATTGACGGCGCCCTTGGCCACTCCCTTGGTGAAGTAGTCGACGATCTGTTCCGCAATTCCGATCGCGACGTTTTCCTGAGCCTCCGTCGTCTGGGCTCCGATATGCGGGGTGCAGATGAAATTATCCAAGGCAAGGAGCGGATTGTCCGGCTTGACCGGCTCTTCTTCAAACACGTCGAAGGCCGCAGCGGCGACGCGCTTTGTTTTCAAAGCTTCGCACAAATCAAGTTCATTAATGATGCCACCCCGGGCACAATTCACGATGAGCACGCCGGGTTTCATCTTGGCAATGGCCTGTGCGTTGATGATCCCGCGCGTCTCCGGCGTGAGCGGCGTATGGACCGAAATAACGTCCGCCCGCCGGAAGAGTTCTTCGAGATCCAGCATCGTCACGCCCATTCGCTCGGCCCGATCCGGCGCCAGGTACGGGTCAAACGCGACGACGCTCATGCCGATCCCTTGCGCCATCTTGGTCAGGTGACTGCCGATCTGTCCGGCGCCGATGATGCCGAGCACCTTGTTGTAGAGCTCGACACCCATGAATTTGTCCTTTTCCCATTTGCCTGTCTTTACCGAGGCGGTGGCTTGGGGAATGCGCCGACTCATCGCGCAGATCATCGACATCGTGTGCTCGGCAGTCGTGACGGTGTTGCCCCCCGGCGTGTTCATGACGACGATGCCTCGGCGGGTCGCAGCAGGGGTATCGACATTGTCTAGGCCGGACCCGGCCCTTCCGACGACCTTGAGTTTCTCTGCTGCAGCGATCAGTTCTGCCGTCACCTTGGTGCCGGATCGAACGATGAGTCCGTCGGCGTCTTTGATCTCTTTGAACAACTCATCCTTCGGCATTTTAGACTTCACCACCACGGTGAACCCCGCCTTCTCGAGCGCCTCGACGCCTTGTTTCGACAAGCTATCGCTGATCAAAATTTTCATTCCCGCTGCGGCCATGTGCGTCCTCGCCGTGGTTACTTTGCCAGTAAGATTTCTTGCGCTTTTCCGACACCGCTTCCTAACTTCACCGGATGGCCAAGCCCTTTCAAGACCATCTCGGTCGCGGCTAATGCTGCGATCACGTCGAACGTATCCGCATACCCCATATGAGACAGTCGAAATATCTTCCCCTTCAGGTGATCCTGTCCACCGGCAGCCGTCATGCCGTATTGCACACGCAAATTCTTATAGATCGCCTGCCCGTCAATTCCATCCGGCGCACAGACCGCCGTCAAGGCATCGCTGGGCGACTCCTTTGGAAATAGCGCCAGCCCGGCAGCCTTCACACCTTCGCGCGTGGCGTGGGCCAACCGTCCCTGCCGCGCAAACATTTTTTCCAGCCCTTCCGCCTTCATCATTCGGAACGCCTCTTGAAGGCCGATCACAAGCGAGACGGCCGGGGTGAAGGCAGTCTGATTCTTGATCTGGTTTTCACGTTCCTTTTTGAAGTTGAAATAAAAGGCAGCATTTTTGGCCTTGTCGGCCAAGGCCCACGCTTTGTCGCTGACACTGACAAACGCCATGCCGGGAGGCAGCATCAGGGCCTTCTGAGAACCGGTGATCACGACATCCAGACCCCATGCATCAGTCTTGATGTCAAATACACCAAGCGCTGTAATGGCATCGACCACCAAAATCGTATTGTCATAGCCCTTGATGATCTCACCGAGCGCCTTGACATCATGAGCGACAGCCGTCGAGGTTTCGCTGGCTTGCACATACACTGCCTTGATCGAAGGATCTTTTTTGAGAGCATCAGCAACTTGCTGAGGATTCACCGCATGTCCCCATTCAACCTTGATCTCGGTTGCCTGTACCCCGAAGGTCTTGCAGAGTTTGCCCCAGCGCTCTCCAAATTTGCCTCCGTTGACATATAAGGCCTTGTCGCCGGGAGACAAAAAGTTTGAGACAGCACCTTCCATGCCACCTGTTCCGGACGCTGCCAACATCAGCACATCATTCCGTGTTTGATACAGCCACTTCAGCCCTTCGCGGACCTCCGCGAATATCGGATCGAACTCGGGGGCGCGATGATGGATCATCGGACGAGCCATCGCCAACAACACCTCCGGAGGGACGGGCGTTGGGCCAGGAGCCAAGAGATACCGCTTCAACATTGATCGATCCTCCTTACAATGCGATTCTGGTGGGGTGCCACTAGGAGAGGCGGTACGCTATCATTTGCGTTGGGAGGCTGTCAAGAAATCGACCGGCGTAAACGAAGACTGCATCAGGAGTTTTCCTCTTGCGATGACGTTATAGAAGCTAGGTTCTTCCGTACACCATTTTCTCCGGTACGTTCGTGTCATGTCGAGCGTCGCCTTCGCTGATCTCAGTTCCTTGACAAGTATGTGGTGGGTCGATAGTCTTTGATGCGATCGAGTCTATCATCGAGGGTATCCATGATGACAATGTATGCGAGGCAGTGGGGGACCCACGCGACAATCGCGGCCGTACTAAGTGCCGTTCTGCTATGGTCGCCATTCGAGAGTCGAGCCCAGGGTCATCCTGTCGGTGAACAGAATAATTCTGCCGGTGAAATAAAATCGCCTCAAGAAGATGATGGCATTGATTCAAACCTGGTCCCTTTAGAACCTGAGCTAGAGCCTGAGCTGACGGTTTCTCCTTCTGCTCCCCCATCGACGGACGGCCTTATAGAGCAACCTGAACAGACACCTGCTAAGTCCGCTCTGGATGCTCCTGGCGCGACGGATGCGGATGTTCAAGGTCCGCTGTACAACATTCCCGTCGTCATCGACCAGAACGTGCAAAGCCATATTCATTTTTTCAACATCTCAATTCGAAACAGGTTTGAGCAATGGCTCCTGCGCTTCAGCCGCTATCGTCCGCTGGTCGAAAACATTTTTGCCGAGTTCGACCTTCCGAGCGACCTTGTGAATCTCTCCCTTGTTGAGAGCGGCTTCAACCCTTATGCCTATTCACGAGCAAAAGCCACGGGTCCATGGCAGTTTATGAAAGGAACCGGGCAACTCTATGGGTTACGCATCGATCACTATGTCGACGAACGACGTGACCCGATCAAATCCACCGTCGCCGCGGCGCGATATCTTCGAGACCTCTATGATTTATTCGGCGCTTGGCCCTTAGCGATGGCGGCGTACAATGCAGGCGAAGGGAAGGTCCTGCGGGCCCTTCGGAAGGCTCAGGCGGAGTCCTTCTCAGAAATCTCAGAAACGAAGCTCATCAGGCTGGAGACAAAGCAATACGTTCCTCGGATTATGGCTGCGACCATTATTGCGAAGAACCTCGACCAATACGGGTTCAATCAAGATCCCGTTCCTCTTCACCAATTTGAGGAGGTCGTGGTGACCCGCCCCTTGCACTTCCGCGCAATTGCCAACGTGACGGGGATTCCGTACGCCGAGCTCCGATTACTGAATCCTGAACTGCGGCGAGATGCGACGCCTCCTTACGACTCGGCGTATCATCTGAAGGTCCCGGTGGGAACCAGCGCCAAAGTAGTCGAACTCATCAATCGAGTCCCTACCTATAAGTTCCCTCCCCTGCGCGCTGAAAGTCGGCATGTCAAAATTGATACTGCACGCCGATATCGAGTCCGTATGGGTGACACGCTTGAGAAGGTTTCTCGACGATTTCACATTCCTCTCAAGACCCTCAAAGCGTTGAACCATCTGTCCAGCCCAGTGATTAAGGCCGGCGAGCTCCTCGTAATCACTCGTTGACAGGCAGTTGAAAAAGCCCGCCAGCGGCGTTCTCGCAGCGCTTAGAGGCTCCACGTACGGCCCAAGGTACGGCTTCGCCTCTTCGCTTGCTGCGGCCTTGCCGGACGGCCTTTTTGACCAGCCTGTGGGCCTTTGCAAATGGTCTGAGACTTGGATCTTTGCTAGCTCGTCTACGGCTTGGATGGCTTCGAAGGGCTGGAAGAAGGAGCAGGAGTTGCTGCAGCGGGAGACGGATCGAGAGTTTTTTTGGCTTCCATCACCTTCGCACGCATAGCGGCTTCGCTCGTCAGGGAAGAATTTGGGAAGGTCTTCATCAGATTCTGATAATGCTTCAAGGCTTCATCGGGCTTAGAGCGAGTCTCTTCCAATCTGGCAAGTTCAAAGAGGGCGTAATCCCGGTTCATCGCGCCGGGAATCTCGAGGACCATTGAGTAAGCCTTGGCCGCTTGATCCAGATCTCCCTTGAGCAGATAGGTATAACCCAGTTTTTGCTGGACGAGCCCGAGAAGCGACACATGAGACCCATAGGTAGAGATAAATCTGTTATAGGCTTCGATCGCTGACGCGAGGTCGTTGGACTGAAGGTAGGCATTTCCAAGACTGAACTGTGCGAGCGGGGCCGTTGAAGTCCGAGGATACTCGTCGACGACCCTCTTATACAGGACAATCGCTTCCTTCAGGTTGGCTGCGGCCTTCTGTGGATCATTGGCCGAACGTGTAAAGAGATGGATAGTCGCTTCCCGCTCCAGCTCCTGAGCCTTGCCGGCATTTTGTGCGTCATACCAGAAGACGCCCCAGATTCCTCCCCCCGTCAAAAGGAGAAGCAGGAATCCAACCAAAATCGACCAACGGTAGTTCGCCAGTCCGAGCATCCAGTGTTCAAGCCCACTCACCAGATGAGCTTCATCCACCGGCAACGTCCGAGGAGGAACTTTAATTCGGTATGTCATGAGACATCATTACTTAACTGTTGAAACTCGGTTTTCTGCGCCAGAACCTTTGTTTTATACTAAGGATGAATTCCCATTGTCAATGCAATCGGAACGAGCTCGTTGCATAGTCACGTCCTGCGAGGCTCTAAAAGAAGGTTCAGATCAGATGTTTCGAGGCAAGCTCAAAGAACTCACTGACCGATCGCTCATGCGCCGACTGTCTCCATTGGAATCAGGCACAGGGCCGACCATCACATATGCGGGACGGGACGTTATCTTGCTGTCCTCCAACGATTACCTGGGACTTGCGACCCATCCGGAAGTCATCCGCGCCGCGATACATGCAACGGAACAGTATGGAGCTGGGGCTGGAGCTTCTCGACTGGTCAGTGGAACGCTCCCTCCCCATACGCACCTCGAAACCTCCCTCGCGACGTTTAAAGGGACGGAAGCCGCCCTTCTGTTCGGAGCCGGTTATTTAGCAAATATCGGCGTCATCCCGAACCTCATCGGGCAAGGAGGTCTGATCCTGGCGGATCGATTGTGTCATGCCAGTCTCATCGATGGATGTCGATTGAGCCAAGCCGATTTTCGGATATTTCGTCATCGAGACTGTACACATTTGGAGTCATTGCTTCGACGACGAAGCACGAATCGCCCCACGCTCATCATCACAGAAGGGCTCTTCAGCATGGACGGTGATCTCGCTCCGTTGTCGGATCTGGTATCGTTGGCCGAGCGATATGAGGCGACATTGTATGTCGATGATGCCCATGGGACCGGCATCATGGGGCCGACCGGTTGGGGAACGGTCGAACATTTCGGTCTGGAGCAACGAATCCCCTTTCACATGGGGACGCTCGAGTAAAGCACTAGGGAGCCATGGCGCCTACATCGTCGGCCCCAACGACCTCATTCAGTATTTGGTCACACGTGGTCCGTCCCGTTCATTTTTACAACCGCTCTTCCGCCCGCGATCGCGGCGGCCGCCGTGGCAGCGGTCGCGGTCATTCAGCGTGAACCGGAACGTCGAATGAGGCTCTGGTCGAATCGACAACAGCTGTTCAATGGATTGCAGACGCTCGGTTTTCGGATGACTCCAACCGTCAGTCCAATTCTGCCGATCCTGGTGGGCGACGCAGCCATACGTGCACGCATTAGCCGAACGGCTGCTCACTCACGGCATCTACGCTTCCGCAATTCGCCCGCCGACCGTTCCGGACGGAACCAGCCGCATACGCTTCACGGTGACATCGGAACACACGACCGAGCAAATCGACGAAGCGCTTCATGCGTCTCGACCTCGCGGCCGCGAGACCGGCCTCCTCTAATCGTCTCCTTCGGCACGCGCCTTCCGGCTATTTTCTTGCTTTCGGGCTTTGCTATGGCATGATGCACAGGAGACTTTCCACCTCACGAGCAACCCATAACACTGAGGATCACGGGCGATGGATATTTCCAAGCTGCTGACCTTCTCGGTAAAGGAAGGCGCCTCCGACTGTCACATCAGCGCCGGCGAACCACCGATGATTCGTATTCACGGCGATCTGAAGAAACTCGATCATCCTCCCCTTACCACGGACGAAACACACGCGCTGATCTACGACATGATGAACGACGCCCAGCGGAAGAACTTCGAGGAAA
Organism: uncultured Nitrospiraceae bacterium; assembly: GCA_963849655.1. Lineage (GTDB taxonomy): Bacteria > Nitrospirota > Nitrospiria > Nitrospirales > Nitrospiraceae > Nitrospira_D. The sequence goes on along the minus strand of CAWKJK010000064.1, from coordinate 4,342 downwards.
AGCGAGAATGTGACTTTTCCTTCGAACTCGGCGACATCGCCCGTTTCCGCGTCAACGTGTTCGTGCAACAGCGTGGATTGGGCGCCGTCTTCCGGAACATTCCGACCGACGATTCTTCCGTTGGAAAAACTCGGCATGCCGCCGATCCTGCGGCAACTCTGCGATCGGGAAAAGGGACTGATCTTTGTCACCGGACCGACCGGATCCGGTAAGTCCACCACGCTTGCCGCGATGGTCGACTATCTGAACAACACGTTCGAAGGTCACATCATCACGATCGAAGATCCGATCGAGTTCGTCCACAAATCCAAGAAATGCCTGGTCAATCAACGAGAGCTCGGTGTCCACACCCTGTCCTTCGCCAACGCTCTGAAGTCGGCGCTTCGCGAAGACCCCGACATCATCCTCGTGGGCGAAATGCGGGATTTGGAGACCATTCAGCTGGCATTGACCGCAGCAGAAACCGGACACTTGGTCTTCGGGACCCTCCACACCTCGAGCGCGCCCAAAACCATCGATCGCATCATCGATGCATTCCCTCCGACCCAGCAGGCGCAAATCCGCACACAGCTATCGGAAGCGTTGGAAGCCGTCATCACCCAAACGCTGCTGAAGAAGAAAACCGGCGGACGTGTCGCCGCGCTCGAAATCATGGTCGCGACAACCGCGGTGCGCAATCTCATCCGCGAGGCCAAGCTGCACCAAATTCCAGGGATCATGCAGGCCAGCCAAAAAGACGGCATGCAAACGATGGACATGGCGTTGGTCGATCTCGCGACGCGCGGAATCGTCCATAAGGCCGAAGCACAGTCCCGCAGCATGAACCCCAATCTCTTCGCGTGCGTCGATGGCCGGCGTGGCCTAGAACGCACAGAATACGGAGCACATCTCATGGATGTTCGAAGCCTCCTCAAAGTCATGGTGGACCGGAAGCATCGGACCTGTATTTGACCGTCGACGCTTCACCGATCTACCGCATCCATGGCGCGACCCAGCCGACCGACGCGCCGCCGTTCACCAACGAGCAGCTCGAAGCACTGGCGCTGGCGCTTGATGCGCGGTCAGCAACGGAGTGAATTCGAAGAAAAAATGGAGATGAATCTGGCGCTCTACTACAAGGAATTAGGTCGTTTTCGCGTCAACATCTTCCGGCAGAAGGGGAACGTCGGACTGGTCTTCCGCCACATCAAAGCGGAGATTCAGACCGTCGAACAGTTGCAACTGCCTCCGATCATCAAAGATATCGCGATGACCAAACGCGGTCTCGTGCTCGTCGTCGGCGCGACCGGCTCCGGGAAGTCGACGTCGCTGGCCGCCATGATCGACCATCGCAACACCATCCACCAGGCCATATCATCACGCGTGGAAGATCCGATCGAGTTCGTTCATCATCACAAAAAATCGATCATCACGCAGCGCGAGGTCGGATTCGATACGCTTCACCTTCGAACACGCCCTGAAGAACACCCTCCGCCAAGCCCCAGACGTCATTCTCATCGGTGAAATCCGCGATACGGAAACCATGGAAGCCGCAATTACCTTTGCCGAAACCGGGCACCTCTGCCTCGGCACCCTACACTCGAACAATGCCAATCAAGCGATCGAACGCATCATGAATTTCTTCCCCGTCGAACGCCATGCTCAGATTTATCTGCAGCTGTCCTTGAACCTGCGCGCCATCATCTCCCAACGACTAATCCCGTCCGTCGACGGCAACCGTGTGCCGGCACTCGAAATCATGCTCGACACGCCGCGCATCAAGGACCTGATCAAACACTCGGAGATCGATACGTTGAAAGAAGCGATGGAACAAGGCATGGACGAAGGCTGCCAAACGTTCGACCACGTCCTGTTTCAGTTCTACCAGGCGAACAAGATCACATTGGAGCAGGCCCTGATCAACGCCGACAGCGCGAATAACCTTCGCCTCAAAATCAAACTGGAAGGCTCAAAGGGCGACGACGCCGTGAACGTCTTGCTCGATAAGCAGATGGGAGGGGCGACACTGGTGCCTTTAAAATTCAAGGGAACTCTTCCGGAAAGTTGACTCCGCTTCGAAAACGATAAGCGTCCCTCTCTTCTCAAGGGGTCGACTCCCCTTCGGTCTGACGCTCAGATACGCGGCTTCCATCGTTTCCGTATCCCGGACTTCGCCGATCAGAATCACATCCGGCGCCTGCCGCAGGGTATTCTTGAGCGCATTTTGAAATGAAAGTGTGTCGAAGCCGACTTCTCGCTGCGTGATGAGCGATCGCTTATGATTGTGAACGAACTCGATCGGATCTTCCACGGTCACGATATGGCCGGGATGGACGGCGTTACGGTGATCGATCATGGCGGCGAGGGTGGTGGACTTTCCGGAACCGGTGGCTCCGACTACCAGCACCAACCCCGCTTTGTCATGGCGATGTCTTTGACGATCGGAGGCAAGCCGCAGCTGCTCGACGGTCTGGATCTCGGCTTTGATATGCCGGAAGACCAAGCCGACGTTCCCTCGTGCCGAAAAATATTGACACGGAAACGGCCGAGCTCCTTGTAGTAGAGCGCCAGGTTCATTTCCATTTTTTCTTCGAATTCCCCACGTTGCTGACCGCGCATCAGCGCGAACGCCAGGGCTTCGAGTTGTTCGTTGGTAAACGGCGGCGCGTCGGTTTGCTGGGTCGAGCCGTGGACGCGGTAGGCGGGAGCCGTCGACGGTCAGATACAAGTCCGACGCTTCTTGATCCACCATGACTTTCAAGAGACTGCGAACATCCATCGCTACTTTCCCCTTGTTGTCGCGTTCTAGCGCTCGACTACCGAGCCGCTCATTCGGACCCAAACAAGATTGGGATTCATGCTGCGCGACTGAGCTTCGCGCCTTGTGACGACTCCACGAGTCGCGAGCTCGAACAGCGCCATGTCCATCGTTTGCATGCCGTCTTTCTGGCTGGCCTGCATGATCCCGGGAATCTGGTGCAACTTGGCCTCGCGAATGAGATTCCGGACCGCGGTCGTCGCGACCATGACTTCGAGCGCGGCGACACGTCCGCCTGTTTTTTTCTTCAGACAGCGTTTGTGTGATGACCGCTTCCAGCGCTTCCGATAGCTGAGTCCTGATTTGTGCCTGCTGCGCCGGCGGGAAGGCGTCGATGATGCGGTCGATCGTTTTGGGCGCGCTCGAGGTGTGGAGGGTACCGAAGACCAAGTGGCCGGTTTCCGCGGCAGTCAACGCCAGCTGGATGGTCTTCCAGATCCCGCATTTCGCCCACCAAGACGATGATCCGGGTCTTCGCGAAGCGCCGACTTCAGAGCGTTGGCGAAGGACAGGGTGTGGACACCGAGTTCCGCGTTGATTGACCAGGCACTTCTTGGACTTGTGGACGAATTCGATCGGATCTTCGATGGTGATGATGTGGCCTTCGAAGGTGTTGTTCAAATAGTCCACCATCGCGGCAAGCGTGGTCGACTTGCCGGATCCAGTCGGTCCCGTGACTAAGATCAGCCCCTTTTCCTTATCGCAGAGTTGCCGAAAATCGGCGGCATGCCAAGTTTTTCCAACGGAACGATCGTGCGTCGGAATATTCCGAAAGACGGCGCCCAATCCCCGCGTTCTGCACGAAGTACGTTGACGCGGAAACAGGCGATGTCTCCGAGTTCGAAGGAAAGTCGCATTCGCGCTTTTCTTCGAAGTTCTTCCGCTGAGAATCGTTCATCATGTCATGAGATGCGGCGCGTGCGTTTCGTCGGGGGTTGAGGGGAGGATGATCGAGGTCTCTTCAGATCGCCATCAATCCGGATCATGGTGGCGTTCACCGGCACTGATGTGGCAGTCGGAGGCGCGCCCTCCTTCACCGGAAGGTCAGGAGCTTGGAAATATCCAGTCGCCGTGATCCTCGTGTTTATGGGTTTCTAGACGAGGTGAAAAGATCTCTGTGCATCATGCCAGTGAGCAAACCCGAAAGCAAGAAAATCAGCGGAAGGTGCGAGCCCGTAAGAGATGAAGACTCCAGAAGGCCCTGTCGCGCGGCCCGCGATGTCGAGCGCGCGAAGCGCTTCGTCGATCTGCTCGACGTATGCTCCGACGTCACCGTGAATCGTATGCGGCTGGTTCCGTCCGGAACTGGTCGGCGGGCAAGATGCGGGGGCGTAATTCCGTGAGTACGCTGGCGTTCGGCTAACGCGGACGCCTTCGCCGCACCACCCACCAGAACGGCGGAATCTCGGACTGACAGTCTGAGTCATACGAAAACCGAGGCGTCAACAGTCCATTGAACAACCGTTGTCGATTCGACAGCCTCGCCCGACGTTCCGGCTCACGCTGAACGACCGCGACCGCCGCCGAGGCGGCCGCTGCGGTCGC
>CAWKJK010000063.1:0-24342 GCA_963849655.1 uncultured Nitrospiraceae bacterium | reverse complement strand
GCAAACGATAGATTCGTGGAAGATGTGACCGAGGTTGACCCGGTTCACGCGGCGGCGAGTTCTTCCTTCACCGCTTCAAGGAGCTTGTTGATGTCGAACGGCTTTTCAAAAGCACGACGCGCACCGAAAAGTTTGGCAACGTCCAGGAAGTTATGGTCGCCTTGCGCTCCCGTGATGGCGATCACTTTGGCGTCGAGATATTCACGGGTGAGTTGAAGCGTTGCCTCAAGGCCGTCCGTTTCGGGCATCAACAAGTCCATAATCACAAGGTCGATCGGTTCTTTCTGGTAGAGTGCGAGTCCTTTTCGTCCATCCTCTGCTTCAGCACGCGGTGTCCTGCCTTGACAAGAACCTCCTTCAGCAGCCCTCGGATGGATTGTTCATCGTCAATGACGAGAATTGTGGCCATACACACTCCTCTGATTGTTTCTGATCTTACCTAGCGACCACGATACAGTCTAGAAAGAAAATGATTTCTGGAATAGGTGCTGAAGATAGGGTCCGATTGGCCTCATGCGTTGCAACCACCGCAAGTCCCCTGATGAGGATGCGACCAGGACGCTTTATAAGAATTCGAATGAAAATGCATACATCGTTAATGTTTAAGTGGATGGATGCGCATACAATTTTATAAGAAAACTAATATTTAGTGCACTTGAGACAAATTATTTGACTCAATTTTGGATTTTTTGTTACAAGGCCAAGAGTTCTTTTGAATGAGCACCGTTCACTTTTATCGGAGTTGTTTCAGTGAGTACTACAGATCAGTCCAAATGGGCCTGGACCAGGCGAGCGGTTTGTCAGGTTTCCGTGGTGGGGACTCTATTGCTGAGTGGACGGTTAGTCAGTCCACAACCCGTGCAGGCTCGTGAACTTCCAGAAGGCAGGCTGACGTTGGTAAACGTGTGGACCAATGAGCGGTTCGATCCAGAGAATTGCGCCGCCCATCGCTCCAGCGACCACCGTATTCGTGATCGCGTCGGGGAAGACGATGCCTCCACCGATCATTTTCGCCACGGCCGTCGAAAAGAAGGCTCCGGCGACATTCAACACCCCGGCCAACAGCACCGCGGCGAGGGGGCTTAACACCCGGGTGGAGACGACCGTCGCCACAGCGTTGGCGCAGTCATGCCACCCATTCGAAAAGTCGAACAGGAGCGCCAACACCACCGTCAATAGAAGTATGCCGCTGAGTTCAGTCATGGTCCGGTTGAAAGACTATTCGCTTATCCGGGAATCATTCGCGCATGGTGAGGTCAAGGATACACAGATTTCATGGCCAGGCTTCTATTCATGAGCGACTAGGTCTGCTTGAGCACAATGCGTTCGATCACGTTGGCGACATCCTCACACCGGTCGGTTCCTTCTTCGAAAGTTTCATAAATTTCTTTCCACTTGATGACGGCGATCGGATTCGTCTCTTTCTCAAACAACTCTGAAATGGCATCGCGTGACACACGATCGGCCTCGTTCTCCAGGCTATTGACCTGCACACCGTACTCCTTCACTTCCTCATGAGACATCGCGATATGATCGACCCCGCGACCCACCGCGACAGAAGCTCGATAGAGAATATCGCCCAGTCGAATTGCGCTCTCGGTAGGCTGTGTGATCTTGTAGATGGCGAACCGGTCGGCCACCGCTTCTACCGCGTCGAGAATATCATCTAATGCGCTGGCCAAATCGTGGATATCTTCACGGTCAAGAGGAGTCAGGAAGGTTTGATTGAGGCGCAAGGCGATGTCGTGCGTAATCCCGTCTCCTATATGTTCCACTTCCTTGATTCGCTCGATCTTCTGCTGGACGTTCGTGTAGTCCTCCATCAGCTCCTTGAGCAGACGGCTGCCCTCAATGACGTTGTGGGCCGCTTGTTTGAACATCTCAAAAAACGCTTCTTCTTTGGGAAGCAGACCGAAAATCATGTCTCATACTCCTGATTCACATGCATGCGTCGATGATGAGCGAGCGGACGAATCGCCGCTTTCGACCAACATCCTTACCATCGTACGAGGCCCGTTGCCCAGGTCAGTCCGCCGCCGAAACTGCCGAGCAGCACCAGATCACCCGGCGAGATGCTCCCGCTGCGAACCGCATCATCGAGCGCGATCGGAAGAGACGCCGACGACGTATTGCCATAGCGTTCGATCACCGATGCCAATCGGCCCTGGTCGATGCCCAGACGATCGGCAACGTGAGACAAGATTCGACCGTTCGCTTGGTGAAGGACCACCTGCTTGAGATCTCCGGGACAGACGCTGAATTCTTTCAAAGATCTCCAGCACGGCCTGTTCAATCCGGCGAACGGCTATCCGAAAGAGCGATGCCCCTTGCATGCGAAGCGTATGCTCCTGTTTGCGTAATCTGTCGGATGACAAGGGCATCCGTGATCCGCCGCCCGGGACTCGAATGAGCCCATGGTGTGCCCCATCGGCATACAACCTGATCCCCAGAATCCCTCGCCACTCAGAGCTGCGGCTCTCTTCGCCCCGTAGTAGGACGGCGCCTGCGCCATCACCGAACAACAGCGCCGTCGCTTCATCCTGAAGATCGAGAGATCGAGACTTGACCTCCGAGGCCACAACCAGACAGGTCTTGGTCTGTCCGCTCTGAATCATGGCCTGTGCCATCGAGAGCCCGTACAAAAATCCAGAGCAGGAGGCAGACACATCAAATGCCCCCACTTGTCTACAGCCCAATCCTCGTTGGACCGAACAGGCTGTTGAAGGAAACGCCATATCGGGAGAGGTCGTGGAAAGAATGATGGCATCGATAGAAGAAGCCGAGCAATCCGCGGCATCAAGCGCTGAACGTCCCGCCACGACGGCCATATCGGAAGACGCCTCATGATCTCCGGCCCAATGGCGGGTTCGAATGCCGGTCAGCCGTAGGATTCGCGCCGGGGACAGGCTCAATTTAGAAGCGATTTCTTCATTGGGTACAACCCGAGGAGGGAGATAACCGCCTGTTCCAATGACCCTGGTTCGAATCATGCGACTCAACGACGATCTATACGAGCGAAATTGTTCGTACTTCCAGCGTGGGCCGGGATTATAGGGAGCATGGAGGGGGCAGGTCAACCAAAGCGCACCCAAACTGCCTATATGATTGCTTTTTGCCTTTTTCCTTGGTATCTCTATCCGCCATGCGTCGCCATTCTACTGGAATCAGTTCCACCCCGTTATCAAGATTATCAGGCTTATGCCTGGCGGCTTGGCTCGGGGTCGGATCTCTGTTCATGGTCTCGTGCACTGGTGATTTCTCACCCAGCGACGTACGAAGCGGGATCAAGAAAGCCCTGAGTGGCACCGATGAGCAAATTTTTCTCGGAGATACGGTTGAGAACCACTACCATCCCAACGTCATCATGAAGCGGGGGGAGGCGTATTTTGAGAAAGAAGAATATGCGGAAGCATTAGTCGAGTACAAACATTTCATGGAGCTCCATCACAATCACGTCCTGGCCCCGTACGCAGCATTTAGAATCGGAGAAATTCATTTTAAGATGGCGAAGACCATTGATCGTGATCCAGAACCGATGCAAAAGGCCATCGCCGCATTTGAGCAGATGAGAAAAGAATTTCCCGGCAGCCGCTATGATAGCCAGGCTCAGCAAAAACTGGACGAATGCCATGATTGGATCGCTCAGATGCATCTCTTCGTGGGACAATTCTATTACCGGCGAAGCTCCTACCTCGCTGCCACGCATCGGTTCCAGCAAATCTTAAGAAATTATCCGGATAAGCCCATCGCCGCAGAAGCCTTGTATTTCCTCGCTAAGGCATACCATGAAATGGGAGCCGACGATTGGGCAAGGGAGAATCTCATCGTATTGGCGGAAAAGTATCCGAACAGTACGGCCTCAGGGAATGGAAAGAGCTTGCTGGAGAAAATCGGCGGGGCCCAGCCAAGTACGCTCTTAGCCCAGAAGGAGGAATCGGCTCCTCTTTCCGACGCCGGCCCGGGGATAGTCAGAAGCAATCGGCCCGCTGTTAGTCCATCTCCATCTCCAACCATGGGAACGCTCGGCATTCCTCCGTCACTCGACTCGTTGGGCGCTGCCGCTGCCACCACACTGGGACAAAGCTTTACCGTCTGCCGCATTGGCGCTTGGTGTTGATCGAAATAGTAACGAGCGTTGAGGAGTGAGTGCTGAGTGAAGCAACAGCCACCCCGGAAGGGCTTGCATCGCCGCTGACTGATACCATCTACTGCCCTAGATACCAGCCGATCCCGTATCGCTCCAAGAAACTTGTCACTATGGTGAGCGAATTGGCGTAGATCATCACGCCGACGAGGACCAGCATGACGCCACTTACAGTCGAAACACCCCACAGATAGGCCCGCACTTCTTTGAAATAGGCTAAAAACCGATCGACGCCTAATGCCGTGAGGAACAGCGGCAGCCCTAACCCGAACGAATAAAACGTCAACAACACGACTCCATCAAAAAGAGAGTCGGTCGTACCGGCATAGAGAAGAATGGATCCCAGCACCGGCCCAACACAGGGAGTCCAACCGGCGGCGAACGCGATACCGATCAAGAACGACCCTAGGTACCCGGCCGGCCTATTGCGGAACTGGAACCGATGCTCCATTTTTAAGAACGTCAGGTTCAGAATCCCAAGCAGATACAGCCCGAACACGATAATCAACACGCCACCAATGCGGCGAATCAGGTCTTGATGGGAGATCAAGAGCTGACCGAAAAAGCTGGCCGAGGCACCGAAGGCAATGAAGACCGATGAAAATCCGAGAATAAACAACAACGAGTTCAAGACGATCGCCTTCTTGAACTTCACCCGTTCGGACGCGTCCGTCAACTGCTCGATCGACAGGCCGGTAATGTAGGAAATATAGCTCGGCACCAACGGCAACACGCATGGAGACACAAATGAAAGAAGCCCCGCCGAAAATGCGGCAATGAGCGAAATCTGTGGGATGGATTGCATCATGGCTACGACTTCATCAGTTCATGAATCAAGTCACGAGCCTCAGGTGAGTCCCAATCACGTGCACCGAAAATCTTCTGTCGCACGATGCCTCGACGATCGACCATGAACGTGATCGGAATCGTACGTGCCCCGTACGTCAGGCCCACGCGGTATTCCGAATCATGCAGAATGGGAAATGTGAATCCCATTTCTCGCTGGAACGGACGGGTGACCGCCGCGCCCTGCGGATCGGTCGACACCGCCAGGATTTCGAACTCCCTTCGCGGCAACGTTCTATAAAGCTGTTCCATCGCCGGCATCTCGACACGGCACGGTCCGCACCAGGTCGCCCAGAAATTCAATAGGACGACCTTCCCCCTGAGCTGAAACAAGCTCATGGCATTGCCGGTCAGGTCGCGCAGCGTGAAATTCGGCGCTTCGTCACCGACTTGAACGACGCCGCGTTCGAAGCCCGGCCGTTTCTTCGGTTGGGGTGATTCTGCCTGGGAGAACGGTGCCGTGCACAACGTGCCGATTGCCATGAAGGTGAAAACCAAAGCCGCTCGATGAGGTTTCATGCCAATATACAGATAGACACTTCGCTGTCGCCAAAATAGCCGCGGCCACCACGATCAAGCTCTTTTACTCAGCTATCGGCAGATTCTCTTGCTACGAAGGTATGTTACAAGTCCGCAAAAACCTGAGTCAAGCAAACGGCGAGTGATAAATTTCCTCCCCTACGATCGAAGTGATGGACAAAGCCGACCGATCTCTCTAGAATTGCCGAAGTTTGTGCGTGGTCTGTCACTCGGCACCACTCGTCACATTCACCATCAGCAGACACAGCAACGCTGACATTCCATAACCTGAACCCACGAGGGGCACATGCGAGATAATTTCTTGTTTACTTCAGAATCGGTCACTGAAGGACATCCGGATAAGATCGCCGACCAGATTTCCGACGGCATCTTGGACGCCATCATTGCTCAGGATAAGTATTCCCGCGTCGCCTGCGAAACGATCCTGACCACCGGCATCGCTTTTGTAGCGGGAGAAATTTCCACCAAGGCCTATGTTGAAATCCCGGACATTATTCGTGACGTCATCAAGGACGTCGGCTACTGTGATGCATCGTGGGGATTCGACTTTCATACCTGCTCGGTCCTCACGGCCATTCATCAGCAATCAGGTGATATCGCGATGGGTGTAGATTCCGGAGGGGCCGGTGATCAGGGCTTGATGTTCGGCTACGCTACCAATGAAACGGATGAGCTCATGCCGATGCCGATCGTCTTGGCCCACCGGCTGACCAAGCGCCTGGCAGAGGTGCGCAAAAAGAACATTCTGAAGTGGGTACGGCCGGACGGCAAATCCCAAGTGACCGTGGAGTACAAAAACGGCAGACCCGTGCGGATCGATACGATCGTCGTCTCCACGCAACACAGCCCCGAGGTGACCAGCAAGCAAATTGAGCGCGACCTCATGGAAAAAGTCATCAAGCCCGTGATGCCCAAAGGGCTCTATGATCCAACCGGCGTCAAACATCACATCAACCCGACCGGTCGTTTCGTGGTCGGTGGCCCAATGGGCGACACCGGCCTCACAGGCCGGAAGATTATCGTCGACACGTATGGTGGCCATGGCAGCCATGGCGGCGGTGCCTTCTCGGGCAAAGATCCCACAAAGGTGGATCGCTCCGCCTCCTATATGGCCCGCTATATTGCTAAAAATCTCGTGGCCGCGGGTTTGGCTGACAAGTGCGAAGTGCAGTTGGCCTACGCGATCGGGGTCGCCGATCCGGTGTCCGTACTCGTCGACACCAAGGGCACTGAAAAAGTATCGGCCGATATTCTCGACAAACTCGTACGTAAGCATTTCCCCATGACTCCCCGTGGCATCATTGATCATCTCAAGCTTCGGCGGCCGATTTTCCGCAAGACAGCCGCATACGGACACTTTGGTCGCACCGAGCCTGAGTTCACATGGGAGAAAACCGATAAGACGAAGGCATTGCGCAAGGACGCCGGACTGTAACGACCACAGGCTGAGGCCAAGGTTAAGATTTCGTAACTGAGGCTCAGGCATAGGGAGCGAGGTTGAGTTTCGAGCTCAGCCTCAACCTTAACCTGGGCCTTTTTTTTGAGAAGGAGGATTTTCGTGGATTACGATGTCAAAGATATCAAGCTGGCGGACCAAGGCAGATCGAAGATCGAATGGGCCGAAGCAACGATGCCTGTGCTGCGGTTGATTCGTAAGCGGTTTAAACGACAACAGCCCTTGAAGGGCGTTCGCGTCACAGCCTGTTTGCACGTAACCACTGAAACGGCAAACCTGGCTATCACGTTGAAAGCGGGCGGCGCCGATGTCCGCCTCTGTGCCTCAAATCCCCTCAGCACCCAGGATGATGTTGCCGCTGCATTGGTGCAACATGAAGGCATCCCAACCTTTGCGATCAAGGGCGAAGACAACGCCACGTACTATCGCCACATCGAATCCGCCATCGCTCACCGCCCACATGTCACGATGGATGACGGTGCCGATGTCGTCTCACACCTGCATTCCAAGCGAAAAGAACTGTTGCGGAATGTGATTGGAGGCACGGAAGAAACGACCACCGGCGTCATCCGTTTGCGCAGCATGGCCGAAAAGAAAGTCCTCAAGTTTCCGGTGATTTCCGTCAATGACGCCGATACCAAGCATATGTTCGACAATCGCTACGGCACCGGGCAATCCACCATGGACGGCATCGTGCGCGCCACGAACCGCTTAGTCTGTGGCTCTGTCGTTGTCGTCGTCGGCTATGGCTGGTGCGGGCGCGGCATCGCCATGCGGGCCAAGGGCATGGGGGCCAACGTCATCGTGACCGAGATAGACCCGTTGAAAGGTCTTGAAGCCGTCATGGATGGATTCCGTGTGATGCCGATGGAACAAGCCGCCCCGGTCGGCGACTTCTTCGTGACCGTCACCGGCAACATCCACGTCATCCGTGGCGAACATTTCGCCGCCATGAAAGATGGGGCCATTGTTTGCAACAGCGGGCATTTCAACGTGGAGCTGGATATACCCGCCCTCGAAAAGCTGGCCGGCACGCGCAGGGTGGTTCGTAGCGGAGTCGAGCAATTTACGCTCAAGAAGAACGCTCATCGTGTCAGTTTGCTCGGCGAAGGCCGGCTCGTCAACCTCGCCACCGCCGAGGGACATCCGTCCAGCGTCATGGACATGAGCTTCGCCAACCAGGCACTGAGCGCGGAGCATATAGTCAAGAATTACAAACAGCTCGAAAAGAAGGTCTATCCCGTGCCTCCGGCCATCGACAAAGAAATCGCCCGGCTCAAACTGGCTGGCATGGGCGTGACAATCGACACATTGACGGCGGAGCAGAAGAAGTATTTGGCATCCTGGGAAATGGGGACGTAGGCAGGATGCTGAAAATGTCCCCCGGCGTTGTTCTCAGTCGCTCGCCTCCCTGCAACGTACCGCAAGGGTATGCTTCGGTCGCCGAGCTCCCTGCGGCCTAGCCGAGGTGCCATTTTGAGCATCCTGATTCGGGCGATGCTCGCTGAGGTTAAGAGCGCGTCTCGGCGCGCTCGGGTGGGTGGGTGAGATAGTGCGCGCAGGTGAGAGCACCCCCACCACACCTGCGGAGAGAGGAATAGTAAAGGAAAGGCCACCTGAGAAGGTGGCCTTTTAGTTTTGAGTCAGCTCTTGCATGTCTTTCTGGCTAAGACTCTTTGCGGTTTTGTTTTTGAGGCCGATTGCAATCTCGTGATAGAGTGTGAGCAAGGAGCCGCTGTGAATTCCTCCACATTCCAACCGCTGTCGCTTGCAGATTTCGAGATCTCTCCTGAACGTGGTTTTCTGCCGTCGGATCCTAGTGAAACTCTGCCCAACTGCCCCACACTGAACTATCTGAACCGTGAGATGCCGAAGTTGTTGAGCACGCGCCAGGTCCGGCGGTTTATCGATGAACAACCGTCGTTGTTGCCGGCCGTTCCATCGAGTTGGCGTGATGCCGGATACCGAGCCGCGATGCGGATCCTTTCATTCGCCGGCCATGCCTATGTCTGGGAAACGCCGGGGAAACCGGCCGTCAAGCTCCCCTCCCAACTTGCGCGGCCGTGGTATGAGATCGCCCAGAAGCTCGGCTGTCCTCCGGTCCTTTCCTATGTTTCCTACGCATTGGACAACTGGCGCCGACTTGATCCGACGAAGCCGATTCAGCTCGATAATATTGTGTTGCTGCAGAATTTTCTCGGTGGCCTGGATGAAGAGTGGTTCGTCGTGGTCCACATCCAGATCGAACGACAGGCTGGCCCTGGCCTGGAAGGGCTGCTGCGGGCGATCAACGCAGCTTCGAAAGGGAAAACCGACGAAGTTCTGTTGGGATTACAAGCTCTGGCGTCCGCGCAAACCGCCATGCGGGACACACTGCTCCGCATGAAAGAGCGCTGCGATCCCTACATGTATTACAACCGCGTGAGGCCCTATATCCACGGATGGAAGAACAGTCCGTCCCTGCCAGACGGTCTCATCTATGACAACGTCGAAGCCTATGCGCAACAGCCGCAACAGTTTCGTGGCGAGACCGGTGCCCAGAGCTCGATCGTCCCATGTCTAGACGCAGGACTAGGGCGTGTCGTCAATTAAGCCAGATGACGGCGGCGGCGAGATACACAGCGCCAAGGAAGGTTTCGGCGCGTTTATCGTATCTGGTGGCGATGGCGCGGTATTGTTTGAGTTTGGCGAAGAAATTCTCGATCAAATGTCTGGCTTTGTACAGTTCTTCATCGTATGCACGCGGCTCTTTCCGGTTTTTCTTTGGCGGGATGACGCCCTACGCCTGCCTTTTTCAACAGATCAAGAACGCGCTCCTGCGCGTCATAGGCTTTGTCGGCCAGAAATGCCTGCATGCTTGTGCAGAAGATCAGGCAGCAAGGCATCGGTTCCTTCCAGATCGTGCGCCTGCCCCGGTGTGAGATGAAAACCGGTTGGATTACCCAAGGCGTCGCACGACGCGTGAATTTTTGTGGTCAACCCGCCCTTGCTGCGCCCGATGCACTCTTGCGTGTTATCCCCCTTTTTGCCCCGGCGGCATGCTGATGGGCACGGATGCGATGGGTGGAATCAATCATCGCATATTCGTTGTCGGCGTCTTCCGCCAGATGCTCGAAAACCCTTTTCCAGACGCCGCTTTCAGACCATCTCCGGTGACGGCGGTGAGTGTTCTTCCAGTCGCCAAAACGCTCCGGCAGATCGCGCCACCGGAATGCCCGCCCGGTAGCGGTAAATCACCGCCTCCACGAACAGCCGGTTGTCTTTTGCTGTCACGCCGACCCGTATCTTCACGGCCTGGAAGCAACTGCTCGATCCGCTCCCATTGATCGTCCCGCAGCCCATACCGTCGCACCATTCATAAGCCCCTCCATCGGCTTATGAACAGTGAAGCACAATACGATTCCTGTTAATCCGGAAAACGCTCAGGCCGCTAATTGACGACACGCCCTAGGCCACCGTCATATGCCCGATCCCTTGACGGTGTATCTACAAGAGATGCGGGAGTACATCCCTCCCCGTCACCGCGCCTTTCTCCAGGCCCTAGAGAGCCAAATTGATGGCCAGGGACGCGCCGTCCTTACAGGCTATGTCCATGATCGCAGGAAGAATCACTCTGAACTGTGGTCAGCCTACTGTGCTTGCGTTAGCCTGCTGGCGCAGTTCCGGGAAATCCACATCGGCTACGCGGATAGTTATATCAACCGTCAGCATCAGACGAGTACAAGCAACCCTACAGCGGTCGGCACCGGCGGCACCCCCTTCATGACGTATCTACAAAAGCACCTGGACGAAACCAAACAAGCCGTCGTGGTCTAGCCACAGCCCTTCAGTTAATCCAGCTTTCTCATCCCAGCAGCTCAGTGGATCCTCATCCTTCATCAAGGTCTCACCGGGAAGGCCCCCCCCTAGAAGAAGTGGTGGAAAAGAAGACGTATTCTTTTTCCTGCCACTCATCATCTAGCGATGGTTCTTTCGTGGAACCCGTTCAGTTGCATTGCTATCTTGGCCTACACGGTGTTACAAGTTACAACACTTCCTTACTCATGGGTTATACCAATGCCGCCAAAAACGTCTGGGGCAAAGGCGTTTTTGTTCATCTGCATTCTTTCCGCCGCATTGCTTTACGACACCAATCACGGTTTCCTATTTGTTCTCTCGCTTCTGAACACCGTCCTCTACTTCTGGTCATATGGCATTTTTGTTCATATGTGAACAAAACGACAGGGTTAAAGAAATAGGTGGAGCGGTAGGAACTATCTCAGGGACGGTGGTTTCTGCTGGGTCAAGGTATGATGTTGGGAGGAGATTCAGGAATCCTGATTCCTGCTGTAGATGACCTGAAAGTTAGGGCAAGGGTGATACGACCGCAATGATCCGCAACGGGCCACCAGTCCCGCCGGCGATTTTCATAGGTAGCGCGATAACGTCAAAACCGCGAGTCGGTAGGTCCTGCAGATTGGAGAGATTCTCGAACACCGGCACATTTTGAGAAAGTAATGCCACATGCGTTTCGAATTGAGTCGATTGGCCATAGTCTATCGAAGCCGTATCGATGCCCACTGCCTTTACCTTGCGTCTCATGGACCAGCCAGGCAGCCGCCTCGGAATGCAGTCCAGGAAAATGCAACGCGCGTATACCTTCCTGCCCTCTCACTTCAGTTCCCAGATAGTCCTTTCGACTTGGCCAGAATCGGGCATAGCCTGTATTCAATAGGACGATGGCATGGTCTGGAATTCGGCCATGCTTGGTTTCCCATCGTTCAAGATCTATGGTAGCTATCCGATAGTCCCGATCTTGAGAACACTGCTCAGCGATATCAATTTGGACGCCGATTCCAACCATGCGTTCAATTGGAATCTGATCCAGCGTCTGCTTCCCTCTCGAAAAATGGATCGGCGCATCAATGTGCGTACCGCCATGCTCAGGCATCTCCACACGATTTGACGAATAGTAATACCCACCCGGCGTGTTCTCGGCATGCTGGACAATCAGCTTGAAATCCTGTTCCGTGGGCCAGACAATCGTGTTTGATCCGAACGAATGAGTCAGATCAACGATCCGCGATTGTTCCCAAGCAAAAAGATTGCGCTGAGGGCTAGCAGAGGAGCACCCCGCGGTTGCGATCAAGTACGTGACCGCGATAAGTACCCCTATCGTGGGAGTCGGCGTCTTCATAAGAGATAACCCCGTTCTAAAAACTTCCGATCCGATCTTGAAGACTGCAACGCAGTAGCATCGCTACTCTTTCTTCCACCCTCCTTAGTCTCGGATCGAACGGATGCGCGGTGAGGTTGGCGCCATAGCAGGAATTGCTGAATCGGCAGGCAAGAGATATTGGGTGCGACGGCATTGCGACGGGAGTCGCAGCATTAAAGTCGCACCCAAGAGAAAAGAATGAAGTTCGTCACCCGTCTGGATTCAACGCATTATGGCGCAACCGAGTCGCGCGCCGTTCGTCAGCCGAGACTCCCTCTACTTCCCAAATGCTTTTTTCAGCAGCGGTTCGATCTCGCCCTTGGCGGCCATCGGGTCGAGGATATCGGTATCTCCATAGAAGGTGCCGTCGATAAACACCTTGGGAAGCGTCGGCCAATTGGTTATCTTCGTCAATGCTTCCCGCTTAGCCGGCTGCGACAGAACATCGATGAGTTCAGTCGTTCTACAACTGCTCTGGAAGAACTTCGCATGGTCTCCCTGGTGAACCCGCACATCGGCATGGTCTTCGTTCCCTTGCCGTAAATCAAAATTTTATGGGCCTTCACTTCCTGCTGAATTTCTTCTTCGATCGGGTCGGCCATGGTCTCCTCCTATGCCTCAGTTCTGGTGCGCACGGTTAATTCGAGCGCATGAATACGTCCGTCCTTCATCGGGACATCTAACGCTTGGTAGATCATTCGATGCCGGTCTCAGAGGGTTTTCACGGGAAAACCTCTTAGACCGGCATCGAATGATCTACCAAGCGTTAGATGTCCCGATGAAGGACGGACGTATTCATGCGCTCGAATTAACCGTGCGCACCCGAACTGAGGCATAGGAGGAGACCATGGCCGACCCGATCGAAGAAGAAATTCAGCAGGAAGTGAAGGCCCATAAAATTTTGATTTACGGCAAGGGAACGAAGACCATGCCGATGTGCGGGTTCACCAGGGAGACCATGCAGTTCTTCGACAAGTATGGGTACCCCTATGAACTCATCGATGTTCTGTCGCAGCCGGCTAAGCGGGAAGCATTGACGAAGATAACCAATTGGCCGACGCTTCCAAGGTGTTTATCGACGGCACCTTCTATGGAGATACCGATATCCTCGACCCGATGGCCGCCAAGGGCGAGATCGAACCGCTGCTGAAAAAAGCATTTGGGAAGTAGAGGGAGTCTCGGCTGACGAACGGCGCGCGACTCGGTTGCGCCATAATGCGTTGAATCCAGACGGATAACGAACTTCATTCTTTTCTCTTGGGTGCGACTTTAATGCTGCGACTCCCGTCGCAATGCCGTCGCACCCAATATCTCTTGCCTGCCGATTGAGCAATTCCTGCTATGGCGCCAACCTCACCGCGCATCCGTTCGATCCGAGACTAAGGAGGGTGGAAGAAAGGGAGCGATGCTACTGCGTTGCGGTCTTCAAGATCGGATCCGGAAGTTTTTAGAACGGGGTTATCTCTTATGAAGACGCCGACTCCACGATAGGGGTACTTATCGCGGTCACGTACTTGATCGCGACCGTGGGGTGCTCCTCTGTAGCCCTCAGCGCAATCTTTTTGCCTGGGAACAATCGCGGATTGTCGATCTGACCCATTCCTTCGGATCAGACACGATCGTCTGGCCGACAGAACAGGATTTTCAAGCTCATCGTTCAGCATGCCGAGGATACGCCGGGTGGGTATTACTATGCGTCCAATCGTGTGGAGATGCCCGAGCATGGCGGTACGCACATTGATGCGCCGATCCATTTTTCGAGAGGGAAGCAGACGCTGGACCAGATTCCAATTGAACGTATGATCGGAACCGGCGTCCGAATCGACATCACAGAGCAATGTGTCTCAAGATCGGAACTACCGGGTGGCTATCTCAGATTTTGAACGATGGGAAGCCAGTGCATGGCCGAATTCCAGACCAGTGCTATCGTCCTATTGAATACAGGCTATGCCCGATTCTGGCCGGTCGAAAGGACTATATGGGAACCGGAGTGAGAGGACAGGAAGGAGTACGAGCATTGCATTTTCCCGGGCTGCATCCCGAGGCGGCGGCCTGGCTGGTACATGAACGCAAGTAAAGGCAGTGGGCATCGATACAGCCTCGATCGACTTTGGCCAATCGACCCAATTCGAAACACATGTCGCATTGCTTTCTCAAAACGTGCCGGTGTTCGAGAATCTCTCCAATCTGCACGACCTACCGACTCGCGGCTTTGACGTCATTGCGCTTCCCATGAAAATCGCCGGTGGGACTGGTGGGCCCTTGCGAATCATTGCGGTCGTACCACCCTTCGCCCTAACGTTCAGATCATCCACAGCAGGAATCAGAATTCCTGAATCTCCGCCCGACGTCAGACCCTGCCCCAGCAGAAACCACTGTCCCTGCAAGAGTTCCTACCGCTCCACCTATTTCTTTACCCGTCGTTTTGTTCACATATGAACAAAAATGCCATATGACCAGAAGTAGAGGACGGTGTTCAGAAGCGAGAGAACAAATAGGAAACCGTGATTGGTGTCGTAAAGCAATGCGGCGGAAAAGAATGCAGATGAACAAAAACGCCTTTGCCCCAAACGTCATTGGCGGCATTGGTATAACCCATCGTAAGGAAGTGTTGAACTTGTAACACCGTGAGCCAATATAGCAATGTAACTGAACGGGTTCACGAAAGATGCACCGCTAGACGATGAGTGGCACGAAAAAAGAATACGCTGCTTTTCCACCACTTCCTCTAGGGGGGGGCCTTCCCGGTGAGAAGCTGATGAAGGATGAGGATCCACTGAGCTGCTGGGATGAGAAAGCTGGATTAACTGAAGGGCTGTGGCTAGACCACGATGGCTTGTTTGGTTTCGTCCAGGTGCTTTTGTAGATACGTCATGAAGGGGGTGCCGCCGGTGCCGACCGCTGTAGGGTTGCTTGTACTCGTCTGATGCTGACGGTTGATATAACTATCCGCGTAGCCGATGTGGATTTCCCGGAACTGCGCCAGCAGGCTAACGCAAGCACAGTAGGCTGACCACAGTTCAGGGTGATTCTTCCTGCGATCATGGACATAGCCTGTAAGGACGGCGCGTCCCTGGCCATCAATTTGGCTCTCTAGGGCCTGGAGAAAGGCGCGGTGACGGGGAGGCATGTACTCCCGCATATCTTGTAGATACACCGTCAAGGGATCGGGCATATGACGGAGGCCTAGCTCCTGCGTCTAGACATGGGACGATCGAGCTCTGGGCACCGGTCTCGCCACGAAACTGTTGCGGCTGTTGCGCATAGGCTTCGACGTTGTCATAGATGAGACCGTCTGGCAGGGACGGACTGTTCTTCCATCCGTGGATATAGGGCCTCACGCGGTTGTAATACATGTAGGGATCGCAGCGCTCTTTCATGCGGAGCAGTGTCTCCCGCATGGCGGTTTGCGCGGACGCCAGAGCTTGTAATCCCAACAACTTCGTCGGTTTTCCCTTTCGAAGCTGCGTTGATCGCCCGCAGCAGCCCTTCCAGGCCAGGCCCAGCCTGTCGTTCGATCTGGATGTGGACCACGACGAACCACTCTTCATCCAGGCCACCGAGAAAATTCTGCAGCAACACAATATTATCGAGCTGAATCGGCTTCGTCGGATCAAGTCGGCGCCAGTTGTCCAATGCGTAGGAAACATAGGAAAGGACCGGAGGACGGCCCAGCTTCTGGGCGATCTCATACCACGGCCGCGCAAGTTGGGAGGGGAGCTGCGGCCGGTTTCCCCGGCGTTTCCCAGACATAGGCATGGCCGGCGAATGAAAGGATCCGCATCGCGGCTCGGTATCCGGCATCACGCCAACTCGATGGAACGGCCGGCAACAACGACGGTTGTTCGTCGATAAACCGCCGGACCTGGCGCGTGCTCAACAACTTCGGCATCTCACGGTTCAGATAGTTCAGTGTGGGACAGTCGGGCAGAGTTTCGCTAGGATCCGACGGCAGAAATCCACGCTCAGGAGAGATCTCGAAATCTGCAAGCGACAGCGGTTGGAATGTGGAGGAACTCACAGCGGCTCCTTGCTCACACTCTATCACGAGATTGCAATCGGCCTCAAAAACAAAACCGCAAAGAGTCTTAGCCAGAAAGACATGCAAGAGCTGACTCAAAACTAAAAGGCCACCTTCTCAGGTGGCCTTTCCTTTACTATTCCTCTCTCCGCAGGTGTGGTGGGGGTGCTCTCAACTGCGCGCACTATCTCACCCACCCACCCGAGCGTGCCGAGACGCGCTCTTAACCTCAGCGAGCATCGCCCGAATCAGGATGCTCAAAATGGCACCTCGGCTAGGCCGCAGGGGAGCTCAGCGACCGAAGCATACCCTTGCGGTACGTTGCAGGGAGGCGAGCGACTGAGAGACAACGCCGGGGGACATTTCAGCATCCTGCCTACGTCCCCATTTCCCAGGATGCCAAATACTTCTTCTGCTCCGCCGTCAATGTATCGATTGTCATGCCCATGCCGGCCAGTTTGAGCCGGGCGATTTCTTTGTCGATGGCCGGAGGCACGGGATAGACCTTCTTTTCGAGCTGTTTGTAATTCTTGACTATATACTCCGCCCTGAGTGCCTGGTTGGCGAAGCTCATGTCCATGACGCTGGACGGATGTCCCTCGGCGGTCGCGAGGTTGACGAGCCGGCCTTCGCCGAGCAAACTGACACGATGACCGTTCTTCTTGAGCGTAAATTGCTCGACTCCGCTACGAACCACCCTGCGCGTGCCGGCCAGTTTTTCGAGGGCGGGAATGTCCAACTCCACGTTGAAGTGGCCGCTGTTGCAGACGATGGCCCCGTCCTTCATGGCGGCGAAATGTTCGCCACGGATAACGTGGATGTTGCCGGTGACGGTCACGAAGAAGTCGCCGACCGGCGCGGCTTGTTCCATCGGCATGACGCGGAATCCGTCCATGACGGCTTCAAGACCTTTTAACGGGTCTATCTCGGTCACGATGACGTCGGCCCCCATGCCCTTGGCGCGCATGGCGATGCCGCGCCCGCACCAGCCATAGCCGACGACCACAACGACGGAGCCACAGACCAAGCGGTTCGTGGCGCGCACGATGCCGTCCATGGTGGATTGACCGGTGCCGTAGCGATTGTCGAACATATGCTTGGTATCGGCGTCGTTGACGGAAATGACCGGAAACTTCAGGACTTTCTTTTCGGCCATGCTGCGCAACCGGATGACGCCGGTGGTCGTTTCTTCCGTGCCTCCAATCACGTTCCGCAACAGTTCTTTTCGCTTAGAATGCAGGTGCGAGACGACATCGGCGCCGTCATCCATCGTGACATGTGGGCGGTGAGCGATGGCGGATTCGATGTGGCGATAGTACGTCGCGTTGTCTTCGCCCTTGATCGCAAAGGTCGGGATGCCTTCATGTTGTACCAGGGCCGCGGCGACATCGTCCTGGGTGCTGAGGGGGTTTGAGGCACAGAGGCGGACATCTGCCCCGCCGGCTTTGAGCGTCATAGCTAGGTTTGCCGTTTCCGTCGTTACGTGCAAACAGGCTGTGACGCGAACGCCCTTCAAGCGGCTGTTCTCGTTTAAACCGCTTACGAATCAACCGCAACACCGGCATCGTTGCTTCGGCCCATTCGATCTTCGATCTGCCTTGGTCCGCCAGCTTGATATCTTTGACATCGTAATCCACGAAAGTCCTCCTCGTCGAAAAGAAGGCTCAGGTAAGGTTGAGGTTGAGCCGGAAAACCCAACCTCGCTCCCTATGCCTGAGCCTCAGTTACTAAACCTTAACCTTGGCCTCAGCCTGTGCGTCGTTACAGACCGGCGTCCTTGCGCAATACCTTCGTCTTATCGGTCTTCTCCCATGTGAACTCCGGTTCGTTGCGTCCGAAGTGTCCGTACGCCGCCGTCTTGCGGAAAATCGGCCGTCGAAGCTTGAGATGATCGATGATGCCGCGGGGAGTCATAGGGAAATGTTTGCGCACGAGTTTGTCGAGAATATCGACCGAGACTTTTTCAGTACCCTTGGTGTCGACGAGTACAGATACCGGATCGGCCACCCCGATCGCATAGGCCAGCTGCACTTCGCACTTGTCGGCCAAGCCGGCGGCCACGATATTTTTTGCAATGTAGCGGGCCATATAAGAGGCGGAACGATCCACCTTTGTGGGATCTTTGCCTGAGAAGGCACCGCCGCCATGGCTGCCATGGCCGCCATAGGTGTCGACGATGATCTTCCGGCCTGTGAGACCGGTGTCGCCCATCGGCCCGCCGACCACGAAACGACCGGTCGGGTTGATGTGATGTTTGACGCCCGTTGGATCGTAGAGCCCTTTCGGCATCACGGGCTTGATGACTTTTTCCATGATGTCGCGCTCAATCTGCTTGTTGGTCACGTCGGGACTGTGTTGTGTGGAGACGACGATCGTATCGATCCGCACGGGCCTGCCGTTTTTGTACTCGACCGTCACTTGGGATTTGCCGTCAGGACGCACCCACTTCAGAATGTTCTTTTTTCGCACCTCCGCCAGGCGCTTGGTCAGCCGGTGGGCCAAGACGATCGGCATCGGCATGAGCTCGTCCGTTTCATTGGTGGCGTAGCCGAACATCAACCCTTGATCGCCGGCCCCGCCGGAATCGACCCCCATCGCGATATCACCTGATTGCTGGTGAATGGCGGTGAGAACCGAGCAGGTATGAAAGTCGAATCCCCACGACGCATCGCAGTAGCCGACGTCCTTAATGACATCGCTGATGATATCCGGAATTTCGACATAGGCCTTGGTGGAAATTTCTCCCGCTACGAAAGCAATGCCGGTCGTCAGGATCGTTTCGCAGGCGACGCGGGAATACTTATCCTGAGCAATGATGGCGTCTAAGATGCCGTCGGAAATCTGGTCGGCGATCTTATCCGGGTGTCCTTCAGTGACCGATTCTGAAGTAAACAAGAAATTGTCTCGCATATGCCCTCGTGGGTTCAGGTTATGGAATACCAGCGGTACTGTGTCTGCTGATGGTGTAATGTGACGAGTGGTGCCGAGTGACAGACCACGCACAAACTTCGGCAATTCTAGAGAGATCGGTCGGTTTTGTCCATCACTTCGATCGTAGGGGGAAATTTATCACTCTCTGCTTGCTTGACTCAGGTTTTTGTGGACTTGTAACATACCTTTCGTCGCAAGAGAATCTGCCGATAGCTGAGTAAAAGAAACCTGATCATAACGGTCACGGCTATTTTGATGGTAGGTTAGACTGTGTCCATCTGTATCATTCTGTATCTTCTGTATCATTGACATGAAGCTTCATCGAGCAGTCTTGGGTTTCACTTTCATGGCAGTCGGTGCGTTGTGCACGGCACCGCTCTCCCATGCAGAATCCCCTTACCCGAAGAAACGTCCGGGTTTCGAACGCGGTGTCATTCAAGTCGGTGATGAAGCGCCGAATTTCACGCTGCGCGACCTAACCGGCAATGCCATGAGTTTGTCTCAGCTCAGGGGGAAGGTCGTCTTGCTGAATTTCTGGGCGACCTGGTGTGGACCGTGCCGTGTCGAGATGCCGGCAATGGAACAGCTGTATAGAACGTTGCCGCGAAAGGAGTTCGAAATCCTGGCGGTGTCGACGGATCCACAAGGTGCGGCGGTCACCCGTCCGTTCCAGCGGGAAATGGGGTTCACGTTTCCCATTCTTCATGATTCGGAATACCGCGTGGGCCTGACATATGGGGCGCGTACGATTCCGATCACGTTCATGGTCGATCGCCGAGGCATCGTGCGACAAAAGATTTTCGGTGCCCGTGATTGGGACTCACCGGAGGCCCGTGACTTGATTCATGAACTGATGAAGTCGTAGCCATGACGCAATCTATCCCGCAGATTTCGCTCATTGCCGCCTTTTCGGCGGGACTCCTTTCATTTGTGTCCCCATGCGTGCTGCCATTGGTGCCGAGTTATATTTCCTACATTACCGGCCTGTCGGTCGAGCAACTGACAGACGCGTCAGAACGAGTGAAGTTCAAGAAGGCGATCGTCTTGAACTCGTTGCTGTTTATTCTCGGGTTTTCATCGGTCTTCATTGCGTTTGGTGCCTCGGCCAGCTTTTTTGGCCAGATTCTGATCTCCCACCAAGATCTGATTCGCCGCATTGGCGGTGTGTTGATCATCCTGTTCGGGCTGTATCTGCTCGGGCTTTTGAATCTGAAGTTTCTAAAAATGGAGCATCGGTATCAGTTCCGCAGCAGGCCGGCCGGGTATTTGGGGTCATTCTTGATCGGTGTCGCGTTCGCCGCCGGTTGGACTCCCTGTGTCGGGCCGGTTCTGGGATCTATTCTTCTCTATGCCAGTACGACCGACTCGCTTCTTAATGGAGTCGTGTTGCTGACATTTTATTCGTTCGGGTTAGGCTTGCCGTTATTTCTGACGGCACTGGGTGTTGATCGGTTCTTAGCGTATTTCAAAGAAGTGCGGGCTTATCTGTGGGGCGTTTCGACGGTGAGTGGCGTTATGCTGGTCCTCGTCGGCGTGATGATCTATGCCAATTCGCTCACCATTGTGACAAGTTTCTTAGAGCGATACGGGATCGGCTGGTATCTTGGGCAATGAAGGGCTGTCGGCTTGTTGCAATAGTCACGTAGCGAACAGTCTTAACTTACGCAGCACCAATCCTCAGCTCTTGCTACTGCCGATCAGCACCAGGCGCCAAGACGACAGACTGTAAAGCTTTGTCCTAGTGTGGTGGCAGCGGAAGCGCCAAACGAGTCGAGCGATGGGGGAATGCCGAGCGTTCCGAGTGCTGAAGATGGAGATGGGCTAACGGACGGCCGATTGCTTCGGACCATCCCCGGGCCGGCATCGGAAAGGGGGACCGATTCCGACTTCTGAGCAAGGAGCGTATTTGGTTGGGCTCCGCCGATCTTCTCCAATAAGGTCTTTCCATCCCCTGCAACCGTACTGTTCGGATACTTTTCAACCAATGCGACCAGATTCTCTCGTGCCCAATCGTCGGCTCCCATTTCATGATATGCCTTAGCGAGAAAGTACAAGGCTTCTGCGGCGACGGGCTTATCCGGATAATCTTTTAGGATTTGCTGGGACCGATGCGTGGCGGCAAGGTAAGAGCCTCGCCGGAAATAGAATTGTCCCACGAAGAGATGCATCTGAGCCATCCAATCATGGCATTCATCCAGTTTTTGCTGAGCCTGGCTATCATACCGGCTGCCGGAAAATTCTTTTCTCATCTGCTCAAATGCGGCGATGGCCTTTTGCATCGGTTCAGGATCACGATCAATGGTCTTCGCCATCTTGAAATGGATTTCTCCGATTCTAAATGCCGCGTACGGAGCCAAGACGTGATTGCGATGGAGTTCCATGAAATGTTTGTACTCGACTAATGCCTCCGCATATTCTTCCTTCTCAAAATATGCCTCCCCCCGCTTCATGATGACGTTGGGATGGTAATGGTTCTCAACCGTATCTCCGAGGAAAATTTGTTCATCGGTGCCACTCAGAGCTTTCTTGATCCCGCTTCGCACATCGCCGGCTGAGAAATCACCGGTGCACGAGATCATGAACAGAGAGCCGACGCCGACCCACGCCGCCAGGCATACACCCGATAGTTTTGATAACGGACTGGAACTGATTCGAATAGATCGAGGATGCATGGGCCATAGAGATAGCAAGGATATGGAAAAAAATCAATGATACAGGCGGTTTGGTGGCACGTTGGTTGACCTACCCCCGTCTGCTCCCTATAATCCACGCCCACGTTGGAAGTACGAGCAATTTCGCTCGTGTCGCTGATAATTGAGGGACATGATTCGAGTAAAAATCATTGGAACGGGCAGCTATCTCCCTTCCCGGGTCGTACACAATGAAGAGATAGCCGGTAGATTGGGACTCCCGACTGCACACATCCAACGACTGACCGGTATCCGAACCCGTCATTGGGCCGGCGATCATGAGGCGTCTTCCGATATGGCCGTCGCGGCGGCACGCCGGGCGCTTGATGCTGCGGATTGCGCGGCTTCCTCCATCGATGCCATCATTCTTTCCACGACTTCTCCCGATATGGTATTTCCTTCAACAGCCTGTTTGGTCCAACGAGGATTGGGATGTCGACAAGTGGGGGCATTTGATGTGTCCGCCTCCTGCTCGGGATTTTTGTACGGGCTATCGATGGCACAGGCCATGATTCAGAGCGGACAGGCCAAGACCTGTCTGGTCGTGGCCTCGGAGGTAAAGTCACGATCGCTCGATCTTCGGGATGAAGCGACGGCGCTGTTGTTCGGCGACGGGGCCGGTGCCGTCATACTGCGAGGTGAAGAGGACCGAAGCCCTGAGTGGCGAGGAATCCTGGGAATCAGATTGTATGCCGATGGGGCACATCATGGGCTCATTCGAGTTTCCAGCGGAGGATCACGGACGCCCTTGTCATCAGACACGGTGCGCAAGCAGGAGCATACGCTTCGCATGAAGGGAACTTCGCTCTTTCGGATCGCCGTTCGCCGGATAGAACAGGCCGTGTTGGCGATCTTGAAAGAATTCGGATGTTGTCCCGGCGATCTCAAACAAGTCGTCCTCCACCAAGCGAACGGTCGCATCTTGTCTCACGTAGCCGATCGTCTGGGCATGGGCCAAGACCGATTGGCATCGGTGATCGAACGCTATGGCAATACGTCTTCCGCGTCTCTGTCGATCGCGCTCGATGATGTGGTTCGCGGCGGGAACATCTCGCCGGGTGATCTGGTGCTGCTCGGCAGTTTCGGCGGCGGACTGACTTGGGCAACGGGCCTCCTACGATGGTAACGGTGTTGGTCGGACGCGGCGGTTCGTCCGATCGCTCATCATCGACGCACCATATGAATCAGGAGTATGCGGTATGATTTTCGGACTGCTTCCCAAAGAAGAAGCGTTTTTTGACTTATTTAAACAGGCGGCCCACAACGTCATTGAGGGAAGCCGTCTGCTCAAGGAGTTGATGGAGGACTACGCGAATGTCCAGCAGAAGATTGAGCGAATCAAGGAAGTGGAGCATATAGGAGACGGGATTACGCACGACATCGCCTTGCGCCTCAATCAAACCTTCCTGACTCCGCTGGACCGCGAAGACATCCACGATTTGGCCAGCGCACTGGATGATATTCTCGACGCGGTGGAAGCAGTGGCCGACCGGTTCGCCATTTACAAGATCACGCAGCCTACCGAGAGTGCCATTCGACTGGGCGATATTCTCTATCGTGCTTCCGTCGCGGTGGGTCGCGGGGTCGATCATATCGCCATGTCTCATGAGGAAGTGAAAGAGTACGGGGTACAGGTGAATAGCCTGGAGAACGAGGCTGATCGTGTGTCACGCGATGCCATTTCAGAGTTGTTTGAGAAAGAGGCGAATCCGATCGCCGTCATCAAGTGGAAAGAAATTTATGAAACCTTCGAAGAAGGAACCGACCGTTGTGAAGATGTCGCCAACGTGATCGAGCGCATTGTGCTCAAGCAGACCTAGTCGCCCATGGATCGAACGCGCGGCTATGATGATGTCTGTGTGTCCTCAAGCCCTCCATGCGTGAATAGCCTTCAGCTAATCGGATAGCATTCAATCACATCATGACTGAACTCAGCGGCATCCTACTCTTGACGGTGGTGTTGGCGCTCCTGTTCGACTTTTCGAATGGGTGGCATGATTGCGCCAATGCCGTGGCGACGGTCGTCTCCACCCGTGTGTTAAGCCCCCTCGCCGCGGTGTTGTTGGCAGGCGTGCTGAATAT
Organism: uncultured Nitrospiraceae bacterium; assembly: GCA_963849655.1. GTDB lineage: Bacteria > Nitrospirota > Nitrospiria > Nitrospirales > Nitrospiraceae > Nitrospira_D. Next base: position 435 of record CAWKJK010000063.1, on the reverse strand, counting down.
CGCGGGGGCCTTTTTTTCGACGGCCGTGGCGAAAATGATCGGAGGAGGCATCGTTTTTCCGGACGCGATCACGAATACGGTGGTGGCCGCAGCGATGGGCGGCGCGATTCTCTGGAATTTTCTCACCCTGATGCTGGGATTGCCGACCAGTTCCTCTCACGCGCTGATCGGTGGACTCGTGGGCTCGGCGGTGGCGCACGGCGGCTGGGTGGTGGTTCAGTTCAACGGCCTGCGCAAGATTCTCGAAGCCATGATTCTTTCTCCCCTCTTGGGATTCGGGATAGGATTTCTCCTGATGGTCCTGGTCAGCTGGGTGTTTTTTCGAGTTCATCGGGGCGTGGCCAACAAGATATTCAGCCGCCTCCAAATCGTGTCGGCTAGCTTCATGGCATTCAGCCATGGGGCGAACGACGCGCAGAAGGTAATGGGTGTCAT
>CAWKJK010000062.1:0-38973 GCA_963849655.1 uncultured Nitrospiraceae bacterium | reverse complement strand
CTCGCTGGCCGGGGTATTGCGGCCAGAATATGCTACGCCAGCATTTTCGGTGTGTGCCACCCATCATAGCCTATTCCAATCGCGTGTTCTATCGAGGAGGTATTCGGCTGTTGCGGATTCCCAAAGCGAGTGAACGGATAGAGCCTCCATTAGTGGACTTGTATGTCGAAGGAGGGGTACGAGATCACCGTGATTGTAATGAATATGAGGCACAGGCAATTGCCGAAGAGATAGGGGCGATTCTCAAGGACCATCGGTTCGCTTATTCGGACCATTGGAGTTGTCTCACTTCTCGGAATTGATCAAGCCAAGCATATCGATACAGTCGTATGTTACGTGCAAAGGGCCAGAGCTATCTGTCGCCGGTTTGAGTGTGGTGATGCCCGCACGTTTCAAGGGAGTGAGCGCGATATCATGTTCCTTTCCCTGATAGTGTCGTCACGAGATGTTAGCCCAGAGTGCGATGCATCTGATTTGGACGGCGGCAAGGAATGAGGCGGCATTTTTGGCGTATCTTGTGGCGATGCCGCGCCAGCGTTTGAGATGCAGGAACGCGTTTTCGATCAGGTGACGCAGCTTGTACAGGGCTTCATCATATGACCGTTGTGTTGTCCGGTTTTTTCTGGCGGGATGACCGCTGCCATACCCTGATTTTTAGCCTGTTCGACAATCGCATCGCTGTCGTACCCCTTGTCGGCAATCAGGTGTTCCGCCGTGAGGCCTTCATCAGGCGGCCAGCCTGCGTACAATCCGCCGCGGTACCTTGCGTAATAACGACTCTGAGCGGCATACCATGCGCATCCACGGCCAGATGTACTGGCGTTGAGCCCCCTTTTGTGCGGCTCATGTCCTGGTTGCCCCCTTTTGCGCCTGCTGCGTGCGGATGCACCTTGCAATGGCTGGCGTCAGGCCATCATCAGCCATTCATAATCCGGCTGGCTCAATCAGAACATCCAGCAATGCTTCCCATACGCCGTTGTCGCGCCAGCGGCAGAACCGCCGCTGCACGTTCTTCCAGTCGCCCAAGTCCGGCGGCAAATCCCGCCATGGAGCGCCCGTTCGCAAAATCCAGCATATCGCGTTGATGAACAACCGATTGTCTTTGGCTATTCTCGCCAGACGCCTTCGCGTCCAGGCAAATGCGGTTCCAGCAATTCCCATGTCCTGGTCCTGATATATCGTGTCTGCGGTGCGATGCGTTCATGCTCAACCTCCTTCGGTTCAGCATGATTCTACATCATTTCCAATCTCGTGACGCAGCATCAGTTGTGGGCGCAGCAAATTGCAAAGCCTTGTCAGGGAGCATGTTTGATCAGCGTTTTAACGTGGCGCGTACTTGGGGCACGGACCGTATGTATTCTGTCCGGTCTGTACAAATGAACGCGCTTTCCGATAAGGATTTGCGCATGAGTCTTCTTACACATTTCGAAAGCCGCTGGTGACAGATCAAAGAAGAGGCAGATCAAATGGCTGAGCGCTGTGAGTCCGGATTTGAGATAGACATGTTCAGTGCTCTCAGCGAGAAGGGCTATCGTGTTCTGCCGCAGGTGAAGACGGGTGCCTATCGCATCGACATGGTGGTAGACGGGAGCAGGGATGCCCGAACTTGCGATCGAGTGTGACGGCGATGAATCTCACGGTCCTGACCGATGGCAGCACGATATGAACCGCCAACGCATTCTTGAGCGTGCGGTGGCGATTTTCGCGGTGCTTTGCCTCCACCTGGACCTTGCACCGCGAAGAAGTTCTTGAAGAATTATTGAAGGTGTTGACTTCAATCGGTATTGAGCCAGTCGGCGCTCTTATGAGCACCCACTTTCGTCGAAAGGCGACACTGGAAATTCTCAGAGAGGCGGAGAAGTGAGGAGCGTCTAGAACAATTTTCATGTCGATGATAACGTCATCAACCACTATGGCGATGAAGTCGGTAAAAAGTATTTCAGTTGTGATCTCTCTCTTTTTCTTACATACTCCCCGAGATGAGTCTTTTCGAGATGAACTCGAAACTCATCTGGCGATACGCTCAGAGCGGGAAGGACTTATCGAAGCTTGGCATGATCGACGAATAGATGCCGGAGCTCCATTACATGACGAAACTAGCGATCAACTTGAATCCGCTAAAATAATACTGCTTGCTAGTAGAAGTCCTTATTTCTCGGCATCTGACTATTGTTACGATCGTGAAATGAGACGCGCATTAGAACGCCATGAGAGAAGTGAGGCTATTGTGATTCCGGTGATTATTCATCCATGCGACTGGAATCATTCCCCGTTTAGTCGCCTGCGAGTTACGCCACCAGATGGCAAACCAATCTCAAAATATCCGAATCCTCATGATGCATATCTTGCCGTAGTACGGATATACGAAAGGCAATTGAACGAATCGAGCCAGCTACCGAGATAAAAATACATCATTCTAGAGGTGGCGTGCCGGCCAAGAGGGAAACTCAAAAGCGAAGTAGCAATTTGCGCCTGAAGCGAGAGTTTACCGATCACGATAGAGACACGTTTCTCGATAGCACCTTTGAATTTATCTCAAACTACTTCGAAAATTCCCTGCAAGAATTGAAAGCAAGAAACCAGGGAATCAATGTTCGATTCAAGAAAGATGGCCATAAATTTACTGCCGCTGTTTACCGCAATGGAGCAAAGCAAAGTTCGTGCAAGATTTCGTTATCTGATCGCCAGCATTTTTCAAGTGGGATCACATATTCCAGAGACGAAGCTGGAAGTGGCATTAATGAATCGTTAAATGTCGAAGACAATGGCTATTCGCTCTATCTCCAACCATTAATGAGTTGGCGGAGTTCAGATGCAACTAAAGAGCTGTCGCAGGAGGGTGCAGCCGAGCATTTTTGGTCCATGTTCATTGAACGGCTTCAATAGGGGCAAGGGGCATGGTCAATCTTCGGTTTCATCACACGTATTGTTGAGGCGTTGGAAGAGATCAAGTCTTGTCTTATGCAGCCTCTCCCACAACTTCTCTGCGGCATGGGGGACGCGCATCATCCCAGGCGCGGCTGGAATCACCCAGTCGAGTTGGGTTCGGCACACATTCGGTGTCGGGCAAGGATTGACACATTCGCTCTTGCCCTAAAGCTGGTGAGGCATACAGGTGTCTGCCCCTTTTTTCATCAAAGATTCGGAGGGGCCACCTCTCTTGCCATACATCGTGGATCTTCCCGAGCCGTGACTGAAAGCCATCGAAGAATTGAAAAAGATCCTGTGTTAACCTGACTTCTGCATGACGAAGATGTCCCTGGCCTCCGACTTAGAGGTGGGTCCATCTGACAAAACAGAACTGCGAAGCCCGGCTCTCCCAATCTCATAGTCTTGTAGTTCAGAAGCGGAGCACCCTATTCGGCGATCAGCTCATGAAAACCATCGCGCGTGACCGGAATCCCAACCACAACCTGCGTGACATGGGATAGACCAGAAGCCCTTAGAGACAGCTTGTTCCAGCCGGTGCAGACCGCCTCCTTTGGAAGAATCCCGTCGAACGCGGAGACCCTCGGGTTAATAGTCGGCTTTCTGCTTGGGCTGCGTGAAAGGGTGTGTTATAAGAACACAAGAGGGGGAACGATGGACGCGCAAAGTCAAAATCAGTTGGCCCGACAAAGGACTGAATTGGCCAATGAGCGGACGCTGCTGGCCTATATCAGAACTGCGTTAGGCTTTGTGATTGTCGGGGTACCGGCCATCTGGTTGTTGGATCACCCCTACATACAGACGCTGGGCGGGCTGTCGCTGACGGCCGGAGTTATGTGTCTTGCGGTTGGTTTACGCCGGTTCATGGCGGTACAGAATATAATCGCACAGCAATTTGGTTCACAACAGGGGAGTGAGCAGGCCCAACATGGTCGAGTGACCTAGCCTCCGGTAGAAGATTTCATCAAACTGTCGGCCTGAGGCGGAAGGAATCCTTGATAGCCTCGATGACGTTCGGCCAATTCTAGAACGGAAAATGGCTGTCCATCGATGGTTTCCGGCGCCGAAAAAATTTGCCTGAGCTGTCCACCCGAAACGCCGACGATCTTGCCCGCGAACACCACACCTTTTTGCTGCAGCCGAGCGACGGCCTGTTCGATATCCTCCACCCGGACGGCCACATGGTGAAAGACCTTGTCACCGAACTTCTTGACCCAGTCGGGAATGATGCTGGTCTGACCTCGTGCATCCGGATAGGCTTGGTCTACGAATAGGGCAGGGTAGCCGACCTTTCGGTAGACCTTCGCGTACCAATCGTCATACTGCAGGGTTTCATCATAGGCATAGCCCAGCTTGACGAAGGGTTCAGCTCCACGGTCGATATCGAGCGTCCGGATGGTGACATGGTCAATGACCGGCGAAAAGCCTATACCGGTCTCGTCAAGCATTACCTTCAGGACCCCTGCCGCCCGGTTACGCGCGACATAAGTCGCCACCATCTTTTCCATGAGATCATCAAGTTCATGAGCCTGATCCATGGTCGGGCCTCGTTCACGATCCGAACTTAATGCCTTGAGCCAGAGGTAATTCCGTGCCCCAATTGACCGTGTTGGTCTGACGACGCATATAGGCTTTCCAGGAGTCCGATCCTGCTTCGCGCCCTCCGCCTGTGTCCTTCTCGCCACCGAACGCTCCGCCGATCTCGGCTCCAGAGGTTCCAATATTGATGTTGGCGATCCCGCAATCGCTTCCGGCTGCCGAGAGAAACCGCTCGCCGTGGCGCACATCGTTCGAAAATATCGCCGACGAGAGGCCTTGCGGGACGTCGTTGTGCATCTGAATGGCCTGGTCTATGGTTTGGAACGTCATGACATACAAAATAGGCGCGAAGGTCTCGCGCTTCACGATGGGCCACTCATTTTTCGCTCGTACGATCGTCGGTTCCACAAAATAACCGGGCCGGTTCAACACATGTCCCCCGCAGAGAATCTCGCCGCCTTCTTTTTTGATTTCATCGAGCGCGGCACGATAGCCCTCCACGGCCACGTGGTCGATGAGCGGCCCCATGAGCACGTCTTTCTCCAGCGGATTACCGATCTGCACTTGGGCATAGGCCTTCACGAGTCTGCCGACCAATTCCTCGTAGCGGGATTCGTGAACGATCAAGCGTCTCGTCGTTGTACATCGCTGCCCGGCAGTTCCGACGGCTCCGAATAAAATGGCGCGCACCGCCATGTTGATATCCGCCGTCTCGTCGACGATCACGGCATTGTTACCGCTAAGCTCAAGGAGAGTTCGGCCCAATCGCTGTCCAACTAGAGATGCGACCCTTTGACCGACCGGCACTGATCCGGTAAACGAAATGAGAGGCAACCGCTCATCTTGCACCATCTGCTCGGCAAGCATCGGTTGGTCGGCGATACACAATGAGAAAATACCCGAATATCCCTGTTGCTGCATCACGCGATTACAAATCTGTTGCACCGCGACGGCGCAGAGCGGCGCCTTCGGTGACGGTGTCCAGATAACCGTATCGCCCGCGATAGCAGCCACAAAGGCATTCCAGGCCCACACCGCCACGGGGAAATTGAATGCCGTGATGACGCCGACCGGTCCTAACGGATGCCACTGTTCGCTCATCCGGTGGGCCGGTCGCTCAGACTGCATCGTGACGCCGTAGAGCATCCGGGATTGACCGACGGCAAAATCGGCCATGTCGATCATCTCTTGCACTTCACCATCCCCCTCGGCCTTGATCTTGCCGACTTCCAGCGAGACGAGCGTGCCCAATTGATCCTTCTTCTCGCGCAAGGCTTGGCCGATGAGCCGGACCATCTCGCCACGCTTTGGGGCGGGCACCATCCGCCAGGTACGGAACGCTTCAACTGACTCTTTCACGATCCGCTGGTAATCGTCGGATGAACAGGGATAGACGCCGGCGATTTGCTCCCCGGTTGAAGGATTGATGGAGGGGAGAAGAGATCCATCATTACGACCGGACCACCAGCCGGTGCCGGTACTCCCACCGGAATTCACGGCTTGGATGCTTAAGTCTCTCAGCGCAGTATGTATCGTGCTCATCGAAAGCAGGCTCCAAAATCATTGTCCAAGAAATCTTTCAACAACACGGATTCCTGAGTGACGAATCCATGGTACGCCGATGGATGGGTCAACACAAGATCCATGACGCAGCAGGCGCTGGACGCAGTCGTCACTTGGATCGCCGACCAGAGTTTTCCCTTGATACATTGCGGATAAATCTTTCTCACGTAATTTTCCTCGAAGAATCCATCTTCGTTCTTTCCCGTGACCGACGCATAAATCAAAACGACATCCTGGAGGGTCTGAGGAACGGCATGTTCGAGGACACGCTTCAGGGTTTTCCGGTCTTCGTTCAGCTTAAGGTCCTTCATCAACAGATGGATTTTTTCACAATGGCCGGGATAACGGAGCGTCTTATAGTTCATCGTCCGAACTTTTCCCGCATAACTGTCGGCCAAAGTGCCCAATCCACCAGAGGTGTTGAACGCTTCATAGAGAAGCCCATCCAACTCGATCGTTTCGTAGCCTTCGAGCGGTTGCAGCTGGACTTTCTCGCCTGCTTCAATCCCGTAACACACATTGCCGTACTCATTAATAAGTCCGTCGGTGGACCAGGTGAGTGAATACTTGAGGGCATTACTGGGATGCACGGGCAGCGCGCCCACGCGCATCTTGACCGTATCCAGCGTTTCAAAATGAGTCATCAGTTCATGCGCCACGATACTGATAAAACCCGGCGCGAGACCACATTGCGGCATAAAGGCCTGGGTGGCGCCCGCGCTCAAGACCTTGACCTGATTCGTTACTTCGACATCTTCCGTCAGGTCGAAGTAGTGCAGATTGTGGGTCAGGGCCAGCCCGGCGACGGTCGGATTACAGAAATAGGGAAGGCTCGAGAGAACGGCGTCGAATCGATGCGCTGAGAGATAGGTGCCGACGGCATCCGGATGCCGTACATCCAGCAGACATGGGGTGACTCGTTCCAGACCGAGATCTTCGACCAGATGCTTCGGCGCATCCAAGGTCATGTCGCCCAGATGAACCTCGTACCGGCCATGTTGATTGAGCAGACAGGCAATCAGAGATCCGATCTTGCCGGCACCGAGGACGAGCACACGATTCATCATGACGCATTATACTCTACCCTGGAATTCTGACCACTCGCTTTGAGAAATGGCGTGCCCCCGACGGACCGAGTCGTCAGTGTTGATCGAGAGAATCGATGAGATACTGCAGACGGTTGGTCGGTTCCGTTGTCGTCTGACTGTACCGGCAGAGAGGAATATCGGCTTGCAGCCTTCGTAAGAGCGTCGTCATCTTCATCGTGCTGGGCACGTCGCAGATCCAGACGTGCATGCCGGATTCCAGCTCATCAAAATGACGCAGGACGCGAAAACCCGGCTGCTCCATGAAGTAGGCGGAAAGAAAACCGTTCACGGCCGTCACGACCCACGGATGTTCCTTGATATAGCGGTAACTCAGCCGAAGTTCCGTCGCAGCTTGTTCTTTGTATTCCATTGCCGCACACTCTATCAATTCCGACTATGAGGCCGCCACTGTCTCAATGGAATGTGGAATGTCTGTGTATCATCGAGCTGGAACGGAAGGTGCCGCGGGTGGTGAAGCGAGAGATCCGCCGAACTGAGCGGATCGAAAGGATTCGTGCCACGACAACAATTGCCAGCTGCCGCTGCGACGTTCGAGAACCCCGGTTTCCCGCATCGGGAGCACGGCTCGTTTCAATTCAGGTCCATCCGCAACATAGCGGATATAGTCAAGCTCCATTGCGTACCAGGCCACGTCTCCCTTCCTCCACACCGTGAGCTCATGAATCGGAATCTCGAGCTTCTGGGAAGTGGCGAATTCCTCCCGCATTCCCTTCTCAAGCTCCGTCCAGCCGATGTACTTACGTCCGGCGACCGCGTAACTGATGATATCGGCATCGTGTGCCATCAACCGTGACAGCGTCGGCAGGTCTTTTTCGGCGTTCGCGCGCACCATCCGGCGGATGGCCGACTCCGGATCATCTGAGGGCTCGAACGAAATTGCAGCAGTCGGGACACTGATGAACAATGTCAGGACACAATACGCACACAGTCTGGAGCAAATCATGGAGAACAACCTTTCATCAATAACTTCAAGAATCGAATCAGCGTTCCCATCGATACCCGACGAGAAACGGCATGGCCGTCAATACACCAAGCGCCCCGAGAGGGGCTACTCCCACAACGGGATCCTTGCCGGCGAGATACTCGCTTATCGAGAGGCCATGGAGCGGAAGCATGACCGTTCCTTCCGCGATGAGTAAGAGGATGAGTGCCACGAGACCGACGCTCAGTCGGATGCCGGGCAGGGGAGGCAAGGTAAATCGGTCAACCACCCACCGCGCTCCGATAATGGTCGCCAGCAATACATTCGGGATCTCCAACATTTCGGCAAGCCTTTCGCCGACATGCAGGGCCACTACTTGCAGACGAATGACTTCGAGAACGAACTCCGCACCAACTGCGATCAGGAAATAGATGGTGCCGGCCTTCAACACCTGCACCACACCATGCAGTTTCTCACGACCGGGCGTCTTATCCGGTACCGACGTCATGGAATATACATCGCCGGAAGTGTGATCAATTAGGGGGAAGAACTGCCCCATTCTAATGTGTTCAGGCGAGCACGTCTATCGCGATGAAGGCGCATGGAGAATGGTGGATCAGAACGCAAACCGAATCGATTGGTGCAGCCCTCCGGTATGAATCAGTCCCTCTTGACCTGTTATTGTCCAAGGCGTAGGCTAACGTTACGTTTTTACGGCCGCCTCATTCTGGAGGTGGTGATCATGGTCTTCCGTGGAGTCCAGTTCCAACGGTCCGGACCGCCGGGTGTACGTTCCTCACCAGACGGGCCCTCTCCTCGTACCATGCCGCGTTCGCGCAAGGACGGTCCGGCGCCATCTATATGCACCAAGAAAACCGGATGACGCGCAGACGGCTGATACGATTCATGGAAGAGATTAGAGAGATCAGTGCCGACAATCTCACGAAGGACTCGCGTCGCATGGCGCGAGCAGGTGACCTATGTCATGGACCTATTGGGGAATCGTCATCGGCCTCGCGACCTTGGTGGTGATGCTGATTACGTGCATACGTATGCTCGCTTCCAATGGCAACGAGGACCGACAGGAATCAAGGCAAGGTGCCGGCCGATCGGATGACATACATCCAGAACCGTCAACCTTCAAGCGAGCCGCGTGACGGTGTGGTGTCGACTCAATCCTTAGAGACACAAGGGGTGGGTGAGTCGTGATGAGACTGTGGAATGCGGAAGGATGGGTGTGCGCTCATGGCCAATCGCTGGATCGTTCTAAACGTTAACGAGGGGAGGTCGCTATGGGGCCGACGAAGACGATCGTGAAAGAACAAGCTCTTTACGAAGCATTACGGGGCAAGTTGATCAAAGACGGCTTCGCGAACCGGCAGGACCTTGAAGCCTACGTGAAGCATCATTACCTCGCCCTGCCGGTCGTCGATAATCAAGGGCGGCCATGGCTCCTTGATGGAAAGCCGGTCTATTGTCTTCGTGGAACTCAATACGAAACGGTGAATGATGAGAGGGTCCATCTTGCCCGCTGTCCGGATTGCGGAGGCATGGGGATTCGAGCCGACGAATTCGTCGTCGAATCGGACTGCATCCACTGCACGACCTGCGGACATGAATTCGATGCCAGGCTGGAAATGATGGAGACATAGCGCGTTCAGTACAAGATGGAAGGGAGAAAGGAACCGGCAGGCTTCTGATACAGCCCGAGGCTCATGAGCGTCATAGGTTGGACTATTCGTAGACCATGATTCAAGCACCACTGCAACAATTCCATGTTCCTGGTCGGCAGCAAGAATCCTAGTCCTGTAAAAGCCGGCGCAGCGCCGATCAGAGCCTTGAGTTCTTCGTTCGTCCGACCGACTGCATGTCCAAAGAAACCAAGACCTGTGGCATAGCCGGTAAGCCGACTGCTGTGCTCAACGACTGTTGCTGTTCCATCGGCAATGGCATGCGCAATCTCACCCCGGCGATCATGGCCATGCACAGTACGGCACAATGCATCGCACACCGCAAGATCGTCCAGGCTCGCTTGGCGTACAGAATACCCATGCAGCTCGAAATTAAGGGGTGGTCCCTGTAGGATGGATAGAGGCTCTCGCGCCTGGAACCCGAGTTTGGAATACAGGGAAAGCGAGCGGTTATGGTACGCAGCCTGGACCAGCCGGACTCCCACCTGACGGCGAGTGTTGGCACGGTCCAGTACGGATTCCATCAACTTGCGTCCAATACCGGCGTTCTGGGCGGTCGAACCGACGGTGATCGGTCCCACCCCTGCGATGGGATCACCTTCCCAGAGGAAGTTGCTGCCGACGACTCGACCATCGAGCTCAACGACAACTGAATACACATCGGGACGCGTCAATATCGTTGAGAAAAATCCCACTGCTCTATCGACAGATGGGAAATCCGGTGGGAAGCCATGCTGCTCGGCAATCGCCTTGAATGCCTCGTAGCCGATTTGTCCGCACGCAGCGGCATCCCGCACCGTACCTGGTCTGAACATGGGCTTCATGGGTTATCCTTATAAGATGAAGTTACCGTTGCACGGGGAGACGAGTCAATTGGTAGGTCACCGCGTACGGGTTCAAGGTCAAGGATAGGGTCTTGTTCTGTGTGTCGTCACTAGCCTGAGGATTCATTCGGCGCTACTCACCGAATGAGATGTTGAGCCCTGGTAAACGTAGCATACCTCCCCCTCAAGAAAATTAACGAACACGCACTCTTGCACCACCAAGCCTATCCCGGTAAGGTAGGTAAAATTTTACCAGGGCTGAGGTCTCCTGTGATTATCGAGAGCAAGTGGATGGTGCGGCGATGACGGCAGGCTCACCGGCGGCATTGGGGTATGCCGACGCGGCGGACTGGGTTGCGCCGTTTCTGGAGGAGTGTGCACAGACCCTGGCGACCGAGACTGTGGCGACATATCGACGCAAGCTCGACCATTTTCTCGCGTGGTGGACGACGATCCAGCCGGACCTTCCGTGGGGTTTCAAGCTAGCCCAGGAGTATGCCCAGTCCCTGGAGACCACCTTGGGGTCGAGTCGGACGCGCAGCCTGCATCTCTCAGTGTTGCGCCGCTGGGGGCGCTATCTGCGAGAGCGTGGTCGTGTGAGCGGCAGTCCGTGGGATCGGATTGTGGGGCCGCGCCTTCCCATCTGGCTGTCGACGGGATGGCTCCAGCTCCACGAAGTGAAGCTGCTGCTGCGCAGTTTCGACCGCACACGCCTGAGCCAGCTGCGCGATGCCGTGATTGTGCGCATCATGCTGAAGACCGGGGCACGAGAAGCCGAACTCGCGCAAGCCAAGATCCAGGATCTTCATCCCGCCGGCACGGAAGCCTGGTTATTCTTACACAGTAAAGGCAAGCGAAAGGACGAACCGGTCCTCCTCGTGACCAATGTGAAGCAGGAGTTGGAGACCTACCTCCTGCGGCGATTCCCGAATGGGCAGTTTCCACCCAACGCGCCGCTCTTCACCACGGTCTATGACGAGGAAGAGCGACCGATTCCGACGCGCGAAATGCGGCGACGGATCACGACCGCCCTTCAGCGCGTCGGGGTGCAACGTCCCGGCATTACCCCGCTCTCGCTGCGATTAACTGCCGGCAAGCAGGCGCTGGCCAAACAGGCGCCCCTTGCGGCAGTGCAGGAGATGATGCGGCATGAAGACATCAAGACGACGAAGCGTTTAGCCGACCAAGAGCATCGGAAGTCTACAGCTGCCGAGCGGTTCCTCACCCATTATTAGTCCGCACGTCTCAACACCCCTCGCACTCACGATCATGCCAGGTTTGCTGAACCTCCGATCCTCTCCATCAAGAACAACGCGAGCAGGCTTGGCGTATCCTTCTCGCTATTTTTGAAGTTGTGCAAGCCCCGAAGATGGCCTTTCACTTGGGACATGTGGATGTAAAGGTGGAGCTTGAGGATGCATGTGGCGTTACAATTCTCACGTTGAGACCGCCAGCGTGAACTGTGTATGGTATTAAGATCTGACAGGAGGTTTGCGATGCCATTGACCACATACAATCACGTTTCCATTCCCTCCTTTATGTACGGTACGGCCTGGAAGAAAGACGCGACAACAAAGCTGATCCTGCAAGCAGTGGAGGCGGGGTTTACCGCGATCGATACGGCCAATCAACTCGTCCATTATGATGAAGCAAGGGTCGGGGAGGCACTGCTGCATTTGTCGAAGCAAGGCATCACTCGCGACAAGCTGTTTCTGCAAACGAAGTTCACACCCCTCAACGGTCAAGATCATCGCCTTCCGTACGATGCGCGAGCAAGTATCAGCACACAGGTGCAGCAATCTTTCACCGGTTCTCTCGAACACCTTCATACGGACTATCTCGATTCGTACGTGTTGCATGGGCCCTATTCACGGCGGGGCCTAGGGGCTGAAGATTGGGAAGTTTGGACGGCGATTGAGTCCCTCTATGATGCCGGCAAGACGAAGATGATCGGGGTCAGCAACGTCACGGCCGATCAGCTGACCTTGCTCTGCGTGAAAGCCAAGCACAAGCCGATGGTAGTGCAGAACCGCTGCTATGCGGCCTTCGGTTGGGACAAAGAGGTGAGGGAGATTTGCCGGACGCACCATATTATCTATCAAGGGTTTTCCCTCCTGACCGCGAATCGCGATGTGTTCATCAATCCCGAGGTCCGAGCCATGGCAGCGCGATATGAGGCCACCCTCGCGCAACTCATCTTCCGGTTTGCCATGCAAGTCGGCATGCTGCCTTTGACCGGCACGACGAATCCGCAGCATATGAAAGAAGACCTACAATCGGATCGATTGACCTTACTCTCGGAGGAGGTTCGTCAGATCGAAACCATCGGCATTTAGCCCCCATTCTCCCTGCACTATAAATAGGCGCGACGCCTCGGCATGGAGTCGGATCACCCGCGGTAACCGCCAGGTACTCTTACTAGGACTGAAAGAGTCTACACGGACAGCATCGACCAGGGCTGAACGCATCTTAATTTTCCCTTATTTTTCAAGCATACTCTCAGATCGATCAAGGTGCTTTCGGTTTCCAGCGGGGCCGACGAGAAGTCATCTGTCGGTCGAAACCGCGCGTAACACTCTCGCAAAGGCATGCATGACGATGCCGGGGCGCTTTTCTGGGCTTCCAACCAATGCGATCGTCCCCCCGCATGTGTTCGATAGGAGTGACAACAGGCGCATCGCCATCCACAACTCAACGGTGATGAGTGGTGTGATTGCCGCCCTCTTCGCCGCCGTCTTTCTATTGGATGTCTTCACGCCGTTGGGACTACCCCTTTCCGTCTTGTACGTCGTGCCCCTCACGTTGACGTCTTTGTTGCAGCGTCGCGAAGCTCCGTATTGGCTCGCCGGAGCAGCTTCCGCCGCAACGCTGTGCGATTACCTTTTCTCCTCTTCGCTCAACGGCATCCCAAGCTGGCTTCCAGTCATCAATCACGGGATCTGCTTGGCCCTCTTCTGGCTCACGGCGGTGGTGATTAGACGGCAGCAAGACAGGGCCGACCATCTGGTCCATGTGGCCGCGATCGAGGCGGAGAACTGTGCCCACCTCGTGAAGGAGCAGACACTCCAGCGACAGGCGGACGAAATTCACGATCTGTACAACCGGGCGCCTTGCGGGTACCACTCCTTGGATGCAACGGGCCGGTACGTTGCAGTCAACGATACGGAGCTGCAATGGCTCGGATACCGGCGCGAGGATATTGTCGGACAACGGCGCTTTCAAGATCTTTTAGCTTCCCCGAGCGCCAGCCGGTTCGATGAAGTCTTCCCACGTTTTGTCGCCCAGGGATCCATCCATGACCTGGAGCTGGATCTCGTGCAAAAAGACGGCGCGCTCCTGCCCGTTTCGTTGAGCGCGACGGCGCTCCGGGATTCGGAGGGCCGTTACATCGCCAGCCGATCCACGATCGTCGATGTCACCGAGCGCCGCCGCACGGAGGAGGTGCGGCGCCAGACTCTTCAGAGACCTTGAGCGGCAAGTCCGCGAACGCACCGCCGCCTTGCGTCAGAAAAGTCAATTGATCGAACTCTCTCACGAACCGATCTTTTCATGGGACGTCAATGACGGCATCATCGAATGGAACCAAGGTTGCGAGCGACTCTACGGTTTTACACGGGCCGAGGCTATGAGCCGTCGATGCCACGACTTGCTGACCACCGTGTTTCCCGGATCGCTTGACGACATCATGACGAAACGTGACGCGTCCGGCGAATGGACCGGGGAATTGCTCCAGCGAACGAAGGACCGCCGGAAGGTCGTCGTCGAAAGCCGATGGAGCTACACCGAGCAAGACGGTCGACGCATCGTACTCGAAACAAACCGCGATATCACCGAGCGCAAGAAGGCCGAGACCGTCCTCATCAACAAGAATAAGGATCTCGAAACGCTTTTGTACGTAACGTCCCACGACCTGAAGGAACCTCTCAGAGCCATCGAGAGTTTCTCCCAACTCGTGCTGGAACGCTATGCGGATCGGATCGACGCGATCGGCGAGTGATTACCTCCGGCGCGTCGTGAGGGCGACACAGCGGCTGGACCGACTCTTGAACGATATTCTGGAGCTCTCGCGAGCCCAACGAATGCTTCCGCCAATGGAAGAAGTGGAAGCCGAGACCCTGGTGAAGGAGGCGCTGACCCGGCTGGACGCCCGCATTCAAGAGACCGGCGCGGCCGTCCAGATTATCTCCCCCCTGCCACTGTTACGCGTAAATCGAATGTGGGCTACGCAAGGCCTGTACAACCTGCTTGCGAATGCGATGAAGTTCACTCGCGACGGCCACGCGCCGGATATTGAGATCACTTCATACGAAGCTCCCGCTTCTACAACGTCCCGTGGCCGGAATCGTGGTGAAGGACCGAGGTCCCGGGGTCTCGACGCGGCATGCCGAACGGATTTTCATGCTGTTTCAACGGGCGGTAGGACGGAACGTGGAGGGAACCGGCGCCGGTCTCACCATCGTACGTCAGGTGGCCGAACGCCACGGCGGTCGAGCGTGGGTCCAGCCACGCGACGGCGGCGGATCGGAGTTCGTGATGACCTTCGCGATGTCCGACTCACCATGACAATGGAGGGGCATCGCGACATGAATTCAATCGACATTCTATGTGGTGGAGGACAATGATGACGATGTTGTCCTCATTCAGGAAGCCTTTTCGGAAGGCAAGATGATCAACCGGACTCACCGTTCGCGCGCGACGGGGAGGAAGCCATGGCCTATCTGCGCAAGCAAGACGCCTATGCCGTGACTCCCATACCCGGCATGGTCTTGCTCGGATATCAACATGCCGAAGAAAAACGGCTTTGAAGTGTTGGCCGACATCAAGGCGGATCCACGCTTACGTGCCCTCCCGGTCGTCATGTTGACCGTCAGCGATCGAGAAGAAGACCTCGTCCGATCGTTCGAGCAAGGTGCCTGCTCGTACATTCGCAAACCTGTCAGTTTGACGCGATTCATCGCCGTCGTGAAAGAGTTCGAACTGTATTGGAGTCTCGTCTCACAAGTCCCCAACCTCAACAGGTGATCGATGCATGTCCTCCTGATCGAAGACAATGAAGACGATGCGGTCTTGATCCGGGACGTCCTATCACGGCAGGGCGGCGAGCCGGTCATCGTGGATTGGGTGGACCGGCTCGATACGGGATTGGCGCAAACTGGCCCACGGCTCCTTCGACGCCATCCTGGCCGATCTGTCCCTTCCAGACAATCAGGCCTGGACATCGTGAGTACGCTGCGCCGACACAGGCGCTGACGTTCCGGTCGATCGTCCTGACGGGGCTGGACGACGCAGCCGTCGCCGAACGGGCACTTCGGCATGGAGCCCAGGATTATCTGGGTCAAGTCGCGAGAATTGACGCCAACGGCCTGATGCGCGCCATCCGGTATGCCATCGAGCGGCATCAGACCGAGCTGGCCCTCCGCCGGAGCGAAGAACGCTTCCAACTGGCCTGTCGTGCCGCCCGGGACGCCATCTGGGATTGGGATATCGACGCAGACACATTGACCTGGAACGATACGTACCGGTCTGGTCTTCGGACGATAGTCTCCCTGAAAAGGACAATCGAATGGCGACCTGGTCGGAACGTATCCATCCAGAAGAACGAGCCGGCGTTCTCGCCGGTCTCCATGCAGCCATTCAATCGTCGAACACCATCTGGACCGCCGAATTCCGCTTTTTGCGGACGGACGGGACCTATGCGCACGCACTCAACCGCGGATACATCGTGCGGAGCGACGACGGTGTTCCCCGGCGCATGATCGGCGCGATGATCGACATGAGCGAGCGCCGGCAATTGGATCGGCAACGCGCCGCCCAGCTTGCCGTGACGATCGCGCTCGACGAGTCAGTCTCGCTCGGTGAGGCGATGCCGACCCTGCTGCGCGTCATCGGCGAATTGAAAGACTGGGTGTTCGGATCGCTCTGGCTGGTCGACACCCATAAGAAGGTCTTGCGCGTCGATGCGACCTGGCACAGCTCGTCGATCAATGCAGATGAATTGACGGCCGCCTACCGCACGACCTGCCTACGCCCCGGCATCGGGCTCGCGGGACAGACATGGAAAGCGGCTATTCCTCTGATTCTGGCGGATAGTTCGGAAGATACGACCTTTCCCACTGCCTCTATGATGCAACAAGCCGGGTTGCGCGGAGCCTGCGCCTTTCCAATTCACCGGGGAGAAGACATCATGGGCGTGCTGGAGTTCCACACCCAAGACGTTCTGCGGGCGGACGACGAACAGCGCCAAATGCTGGCCGACCTGGGGGCGAAGATCAGCCAGCTTCTCCATCGCAAAGATCTCGAGCGACAGCTTCGCCAATCCCAAAAAATGGAGGCCTTGGGAACAATGGCCAGTGGGATCGCACACGACTTCAATAATCTGTTGACGGTCATCAATAGCTGGAGCGCGCTCGTGCTTGAGCATGTTTCTGTGGATGAGAAGTGGAAGCGTGGACTGACGCACATCAAAGAGGCGGGAGACAAGGCCGCCGGCTTGACGAGACAACTCTTGGCGTTCACACGCCAGCAAGTCGTGGAACAGCAGGTCATGAACCTGAATGAGCGGGTCATGAGCATTGTCGAATTGATGCAACGGGTGATCGGCGAGGATATCCATCTCGTCGTGAACCAGGACCCACATCTCTGGCAGGTCAAGGGCGATGCCGGCCAGATCGAACAGGTCATCATGAACCTTGTGGTCAATGCCCGCGATGCCATGCCGCAAGGCGGCCGATTGGAGTTGACGACCACAAATGTACGCGTTGAAGAGACGGACTCCGCCGGACAGGAGGAACTGCACCCAGGCTCCTATGTCGTTCTGACGGTGCGGGATAGCGGCTGCGGAATGGATGCGGAAACCCTGGCTCATATTTTTGAGCCGTTCTTCACAACGAAAGAGCGAGGCAAAGGAACCGGGTTGGGATTGTCGACGGTGTACGGCATCATTAAGCAAAGCGGCGGGTATATTACGGTCGAGAGCGAGCTGAACGGCGGCACCACATTCACCATCTATCTTCCTCAGCTCGTCGCCGGACCGCCGGACCCGCGTTCCGAACCCGTTGTTACCCCACTCTTGCGGGGCTCAGAGACCGTGCTGCTTGTAGAAGACGACGAGATGGTCCTCGTCCTCGCGCAGGTGGTATTGGAGGCTCAGCACTATAAGGTCCTGCCCGCGCGCAATGCCGAGCAAGCCATCGAACTTGTCCAGCATCATGCCCAGGAGATCGACGTGGTCCTGACCGACACGGTCATGCCGGGTATGGGAGGCCCGGCTCTGGCCGAGCGGCTGCTGCAGTTGCGGCCGGGGTTGCGTGTGATTGTGACTTCGGGCTATGCCGGGCGTGGACAGGAGTTCATCCAGTCGCTGGGATCACAAGCCGCGTTCTTGCAGAAGCCCTATACGCCGGACATGCTGACGAAAAAGCTCCGCGAAGTCTTGGATTCGAGCGGCGCACCACGCCCCATGCCGGACTGATCGACGAAGATACATCCGCTAGTCCTCCTTCCTTTTTATCGTTGCGTCCTTCCCAGGGTTCCTCCGTCTATAAAGATGAGTGCGGAATGACCCGCTGCTCTCTAATAAGGAGGTTCCCTATGCGTCCCCATATTTCTCTTGATGTCCGTGATGTATCAAAATCGGTAGCGTTCTATGAAAAGGTATTTGGTGTGAAGCCTCAGAAGCAGGTGGTCGACTATGCCAAGTTTGACTTGAAGATCCCGGCCCTGAACTTCTCGCTGGTGTCATCCACCGGGGAGGTAAGTGCCGTGGATCATTTGGGAATTGAGGTCGAGACGGTCGAGGAAATTGAGGAATGGAAGGCCCGGTTACAACGGGAAGGCATACTGGAAAGGGTGGCTGATAACATCGCCTGTTGTTTTGCCCTGCAGGATAAACTCTGGCTTTCTGATCCGGACGGCAATGCCTGGGAGATCTTTACGGTCCATGAGCAATTAGAGGTCACAGGACGACTGAGTCGAACAGGCTGCTGCGTGCCAAAGCGGGCAGGTGCACATGAGTCGGCTACTTGCGGAACATAAGCCGGAGCAGTACCGTATGGATGCCGACCGGGGAGAGGTTATCATAACGAAGATGACGGAAGAGCTCTGGCAAGTCATGCATGATGGTCTTCGCGCTTTCATCGCCGGACGTGTGAACGATCAGGGGCATGTCGACGATATTCTGCAAGACGTGTTTATGCGGGTCTACCGACAGCTGGACACGGTACGCGATCCTCACCGGATCATCGCATGGATCTATCAAGTCACACGGAATGCGATCATCGATCATTACCGGAAGCCAGGAAGACAACGAGAGGTTCCATCTGGATTGAGTTCTGAACTTGAAGTATTGCACGAAGCTCCTGCGAGCTCAGAGATGACTCGTCAAGGTGATGCTACGGAACTTCGTGCAGAACTCGCCGGTTGTCTTCGCCCCCTGATCGAGCGATTGTCACAGGACTATCGAGACGCAATCACCCTTGTAGAGATCGAGGGATTGACACAACAAGCCGCGGCCAACCACATGGGTCTCTCCCTGTCCGGAATGAAATCCCGGGTCCAGCGAGGGCGCGGGCAGCTCAAACAGATGCTCAATGACTGCTGTGTGATCGAGTTGGACCGCCGGAAAGGCATCGTCGAGTATCATTCGCGCAGAGCCGAGTGTGATCCCTGTGTACCTAACAAGAACATGCCGGAAACGGATCTATGAATATGGATGAGTTGGGTACCCTCTGAGTAGAGGGTACCCAACGAGACAAGGCAGGATCTAGTTGAGCGGATGAACGACGCCGGCGAACCGCAAGAGATCCGTAATCTCGAAATCACCGGATTTTGCGGAAGGCAAGGTCGGCTTCCAGTTCTTATCGACAACCAGATAGGAGTCCTTATCGGCTTTGAGTAAGCCGGTGAACACTTCCCCAACGATACGGCCTCCAACCGGCCCCAATCGCAGACCATTTTCGAAAACCTCCGCCTCTTTCAAAATGTAGTACCAGAGCGGCGTGCTTCGGTCCATGCCGAAGGGAGCCAGTTCGACCAGTTGTTCCGGCGTGAGCATCTGAACGCCCATCACCCGAGCGATCGCTTGCCCGGACGGAACGCCATAATTGACATGTCTCATGAGATTACGCGAAGCCAGCGACTGGATTCCATCTGAGGGCATACCGGGCGCCGGACCACGTGATCCGAGGAGATGCATGAGGGGACTCGAAAGTTTCGTATCGATCCGCTTGTTGAGCTTGAAGTTTTCATCGAACTTGAAGAAGGTCTGCCAGTCGATGTACCGACGCGGGGCCCGCTTGCCGCCGCGCATGTCGTTGGGATCGGAATCGTTTGGATCTGCTGAATCGTCGAAGATAAACATAAAGACTTGAGACGCGGCATCGGCTCCGAAATTCAAGCGATAACTGGGACGAACTTGCGAATGGCCGAATCGATACGCACCCACTGCGAACTCCACTGGGATCAAGGGCTCTCGTCTCGAACTGTGGAACAACGAATCGTGAGTTCGGTCGTGGACTCTGTAGAAACGCGGCCCGTTCCGCAAGATCTCATCCACCCGATCTTGTCCGATCGTCAACGGCAAGAATTCGTTGACGATGATCCATTGGTAGTGCCATTGCACCTGGCGACGCGCTTCTTTGAAAATGTCCCTGGCCGAACGAATCGCCTGTGCCGGATCGGAGCGCAACCGATCGACGACGGCATTGTGAAACTTCAGCATCGCCAGGTGAAACTGGCTGATGACGAGGTTTTCATCGTTCCGTCCGTCCGCGATGATCGCATTGTTGTTCGGATCGCGCGGGAGATCGTATCGTACCGCGCCTTTTCGGGACACTTGTTCGGAACCGGGAATGGCTTCGACGCGGAATTTGATATCGCCGGAACTTGTCTCATACAGTTCGGGTGACCGCTCGGGGCCGTCACCATAGACACTATCCAGGTCGAATTCGGCGGTGCGAAAATTCGTCGTCCGCCTGGGGTGAGTTTGTTCGAGCAGCGGCGCTTTCAAGGCGAGCGTCAGATCGTGATCCAGAAACTGACCGAAAAACGTGAACCCTGCCGTCATGTTCGGATTATCGGGATTGTTCGGGCCAGGATTCACAATCGACTCTTTCGGATCCAGGAGGAGATCAGAGGCGTCGATGGCTCCACCTTTGGCGCCGAGCTTTTTCGCCTGCTCCCGTGCTTCATCGGTCGGTGGGGCATAGGGTGGAAGGCCTGGAAACATGCGGCTGAACACATCGTCTGGAAATCGTGGGTGGTCAGGTTTCGTTCACATGCAGGTTGTTCCTTTGCGACAGATCTTCAGCCGCGAGTACCTGCTCGACAGCGCCGGATAACAGGCCGGCAAGACCAAACATAGCAACACATGTCGCTCGAACACGCATTAGCATTCCTCCTCTGAAGACCTGCGCCACGTCAACAGGTCGGTCTCGTGAATTAAATAGGTATACGGCTTACTGCGATGGCCATCGCTTTTTCGAGTGTCGTGTACTGGCAAGAAACAGACCAACAGTGATGTGCGAGAATTACGCGAGATATGTACAAATGCAGCGCTCGTTTCAGAGTAGATTGTACAAATGTAGCTGGAGTTATAGTTGTGGCCATACAATTATGGACCATTCGCCAGACGCGAGCTTCTTGCAGTAGGACAGTAAGATTCTGATGGCAACGGTGGTGATTATCGGCGGTGGACCGGCCGGTCTCATGGCGGCGGAAGCGGCAGTGGCTGCCGGCGCCACAGTCGAGCTGTACGATGCCATGCCGTCGGTGGGCCGAAAGTTTCTGCTGGCAGGAAAAGGCGGCTTGAATCTCACTCATTCGGAACCGATGGAGTCCTTCCTTTCGCGCTATGGCACTCGCCGAGCGCTCATCGAACCAGCGATCAGATCATTTCCTCCTGCGGCTCTACGGGCTTGGGCTCGTGAGCTTGGTGTGGAAACGTTCGTCGGTACGTCCGGACGAATCTTTCCAACTGATCTGAAAGCAGCGCCGCTCCTGCGTGCATGGCTGCGGCGGTTGAGGCAAGCCGGCGTTCGGTTTTGTGTTCGACATCGATGGTGCGGGTGGGATCAAGAAGGATCGCTGCTTTTTACCACGTCCATATGGACCGGTGCATGTTACAAGCCGATGCTGTGGTGCTGGCGTTAGGCGGAGGTAGCTGGCCTCATTTCGGTTCCGATGGAGCATGGGTTCAGATCCTGAGCTGAGCGAAAGGTCCCGATCGTTCCGCTGAAGCCGGCCAATTGTGGATTTGATGTACGGTGGAGCGAGCACTTCCGGACGAAGTTCGCCGGACATCCAGTGAAGACAGTTGAAGTCACCGTGAAGACCGTGGATGGGATCACAATCCGTCACATGGGAGAGTTTGTCATTACGGAGAATGGCGTGGAAGGCGGCGTCATCTATATGGTCTCATCCGCCACACGTGATGTGATCGCAGCGAAGGAAACGGCGACCCTGTGGCTTGATCTCGTTCCAGATCGTCCATCGAAGCAACTCGCGCAAAGTCTTTCGCAGCCGCGCGGCAAGCGAACCGTCGCAACACATCTCAAGCGTCATGCAGGTATCGCAGGACTGAAAGCAGGTCTTCTCCACGAGATCGTGCCGAAAGAAGCGTTGGCAGATCCTGTTCGTCTTGCTGCTGCCATCAAATCCCTACCGCTCACGCTCGTGGCCCCACGCCCATTGGAAGAAGCCATCAGCACAGCCGGCGGCGTCTCGTTTGAGGCGCTCGATGATCGCTTGATGCTTCGTTCATTCCCTGGGGTGTTTTGCGCCGGAGAAATGCTGGACTGGGAGGCACCGACCGGAGGATATCTGCTCACGGGTTGTGTGGCGACCGGACGTCTCGCCGGACGTGCAGCCGCCGAGTGGGCCGACGAACATTGCTCGCATCGTGTGTGAGAAGTATGGCTCTCCTTCGATCAGGCGCGAAGAGCCCATCCTACCCGAATAACCAATTCCAGATCTTGTAGAACCAGCTGGTGATGATTCCGAACCACGAGTCGTTTGCCTGAGGCAGATCGACATTCATGGAAGGCGACGAGTGCTGGTGGTTTGACAGGCGCGAGGCTTGGGAGAGAGGAGCAGCTTGTGCGACCTGTGGCGACTCGGCATCCTGGAGTTGGCGCTGACTGAAGATGGAGGCACGTCAGAGACGGCAGTCTGGAGTTATGGCTGGCTTGTTCCTATTCGAAGCCACCATCACGGGCGCTCTGATCTGTTCTATTTCCTCCTTGTACTGAGCCACCTTCGTTTGCAAGGAGACGCTCTCCTGTCGAATATCCACGATCTTGCGCGCCAGATGCCAACTCTGATTCATTAAGGTTGCCACCTGTATTTTGAGCGACGCGAGGGTATCCTCCGCTCGCTGTCTCATGATCGGCAACTGTTCTTCTTCCCGCTGAATAGCGGCGCGCAGTTCGGACACAGCGACATCTTCACGTCGGTTCGAAGCCTGCAATCCCGCGACTCTCCCGATCCAGCTCCCTGACGTCCTCTCGTACCGCTTCTAAGGCTTGGGTCTGTTCCACCGTCTCCGCCTTGACCCTTTCATACGTACGCCGACTGACACAGCCGACCTCCAAGAGCAAGACCACAGCGAACACACGAGAACAACCCGTTGAGTCGACCAGAGACATTGTACCGGTAGGACGTGTCATAGGTGTTGCCTCATGGGTTAACCAAACCGAAACCCTTGTGCCGGGTCAGCAGTCGGTCCGGTGAGTCGCTGCGCGTAAGATGTACACAGATGATGAGTATCAGTCAACCCTCCTCATTCCTTCTTTCGGAAGAGATTGGATAACCTGCCGGAGTTTGCGTACTATGAGGCCATCATGTCGTCCGACGCGGCTACGTCCATTCGAGCTCCCACCGGACGTGCGAGACCGCTCTATTGGAACGGTTTCTCAAAGCCGAGGCCATGGCGCTGTGGACGGTACGATCGGCGCGTTTACAAGATGTTCCTCCGAACGTCTATGCCTTTCTTCGAAAACACGAGGAAGATGAAGAGCAGCATCTGGCACAATTTGAAACCATGATCGGCCGTCAGCCTCGCGAACGGGAACGGCTTCCGATCCGTGCCAAGGCAATGGCCTGCGCTGGCCGTTCAACTCTATGGGTACGAGTCACTGGGACTTGAATTCGCGACGCTACTCGTCACATTACGGCCGGACTTGGTCTCGATCCGCAAAGACGAACTTGTCCATGTGGAATTCTTTGAGCAGGAGATTCACCGCCTGCTCAGACGACGGGGGGTCCGCTGCCGAGCAAACCCGGATCTCCGCACTTGCATGGTGGCGGAAATTGCCGCGAACGGTCGATCGCTATCTCGAAGCTGCAGTGCTCGATTCCGTATCGGCAGGCGCTGACTGAGCGAATTCTGTCCGCAATCGAACGGCGCTTCCGCGAAACAGGACTTCTTGAGAGGAAGGAAGCAACGATGATGACGCTGCTGGTCAGGCGTGATGAGGAAGAAGGCCGGTGACGGCCCCCATCTTTCGGTATTTCCGGTCCCGCTGAGCAATGAGTTGCTCGACGGACAAATCAAGCAAATCGAACAGTTGGTTGGTCAGTGCCTTTCCGATCAGGTCGCAGACGGCTCGCGGCTCGCGATGAGCCCCGCCCAGCGGTTCGGAAACAATCGTGTCGATCACCCCGAGATCGAGTAAGATCGTGTGCGGTCATTTTCAATGCAGCAGCGGCATCGGGAACCTTCTCCGGGCTGTCCCACAGAATGGCGGCGCAGCCTTCAGGCGAAATGACCGAATAGACCGAATGTTCCAGCATCAGGACGCGATCGGCGACCGCGAGGGCTAAGGCGCCTCCGCTCCCTCCTTCACCGATGACCACGGCAATAATCGGTACCGTCAATCGAGACATGACACACAGATTGCGGGCGATGGCTTCCGCTTGGCCTCGCTCCTCGGCACCGATGCCGGGATAGGCACCAGGCGTATCAATAAAGGTGATGATCGGGCGGTTGAACTTTTCCGCCATCTTCATGAGGCGGAGCGCCTTGCGATACCCTTCCGGATTGGGCATGCCGAAGTTCCGTTGCATGCGCTCTTTGAGGGTTTTGCCTTTTTGATGACCGATAATCATCACAGGGCGGTCGTTGAACCGGGCGAATCCTCCCACGATGGCCCGATCATCTCCAAATACACGATCGCCATGCAGCTCGAGAAAATCCCGCATCAGCTCAGTGATATAGTCTAGTGTGCTTGGACGTTGCGGATGTCGGGCCAACTGCGTTCGTTGCCAGGGAGTCAGATTTTTGTAGAGTTCGTGTTCGGTTTGAGCAAGCTTCGCACGAAGCTTCCGCATGTCGTTTTGGGCGGACGATTTCCCATTGGTGATCGTCGCAGAAAGTTTCTCGATCTTCTCTTCGATTTCTCGGATCGGCTTTTCAAATTCGAGATAATCGCGCATAGCCCTGTTCAACCTCCGTACAACGATCAGTCACGGCACAACGTGAGGCCCTTAAGATAGCAAAGAGAGGGCCCCTTTGCCTAGCACTTCCTCAACATCCGACACAAAATGGTCGCTGGCGCAGACGGTGAGATGAGGGAGGGGAGCCGTCTCGGCTTCCAAGGCGGCCATCGGTCCGAAACGACATCGAGATCGAGGTGCTGCCGGGATGCCGTCGAAAGACGTCGAGCAATCGAGGCAACTGCTCACGGACCTCCGGACGATCACTGAGGCGGATACGGATACGTTTGATGGACTGCGCCTGAACCTCAGCCAGCGGTTCGATCTTACTCCCGCGAATTTTCGTGCCCTTGTCTCCCCGATCGATGGTGCCGGTGATGCGGACGATCCGTTCCGGGACGATCAGCTCACCGGCAGTCCTGAACAAATCGGGAAAGACGATCACTTCGGTGGTTCCTTGCAGATCTTCCACCGTGAGATAGGCCATCCGATCGCCCTTCTTCGTCAGCATCGATTTGACCGTGGCGATGATGCCGCAGATCTTTACCTCGCTGCCGTCGGAGCATTCCTTCAATCTCACGGTCGTGGTAGTCGACAAGGCACTCAGCGTCGCTTCATAGCGGGCGAGAGGATGGGCGGAAATATAGAACCCGGTCAGTTCCCGTTCGTACTTCAATCGTTGCGCTTGATCCCATTCCGCAAGCGAAGGCAACGGAGGAATGGGCAAGGCCGGCGAGATGGTCTGTGCCCATTCAGCTCCTCTCCGAAGATGCTGGTTTGCCCTAGCTCACGCTCGCGCTGAGCAGCCGCGCCTTCTTCCACGGCTTGATCGAGCACCGCCATCAGTTGTGCGCGCTTGGCGCCGGTCGAATCGAAGGCGCCGGCCTTGATGAGGCCTTCCAACATCCGCTTGTTCACCTTGTGAAGATCGACCCGCCGGCAGAAGTCAAAGAACGATCCGAAGGGGCCGTCTCGAGTCCGCACTTCCAAGACCGACTCCACGGCACCCTCACCCACATTCTTAATGGCCGCCAAGCCGAACCGGATCGCCCTGCCGGCCACTGCGAATTGTTTTTGGCTGGCGTTCACATCGGGCCCCAGGACCTTGATGCCCAGATCCCGGCATTCCGTGAAATAGCCGACCAGCTTGTCTTGATTGCCCATGTCGGTCGTCATGAGAGACGCCATAAACTCGGTCGGGTAGTGGGCTTTCAAGTAGGCGGTCTGGTAACAGACGACGGCATAGGCGGCAGCGTGCGACTTATTAAACCCGTATCCGGCGAATTTCTGGATCAACTCGTAGAGCTTCTCGGCTTTCTTTTCAGGAATCTTCTTCTGCTTCGCGCCGTCGAGGAACTTGGCGCGCAACTTTTCCATCTCTTCCGGCTTCTTTTTGCCCATCGCACGCCGGAGAATATCGGCTTGGCCGAGCGAGAACCCAGCCATCTTGTTGGCGATCGCCATGACCTGTTCCTGATAGACGATCACGCCATAGGTATCCTTCAGGAGCGGTTCCAGTTCCGGCAACTCATAGGTGATCGGCACCTTGCCCTGCTTGCGCTTGATGAAATCAGGAATGAGATCCATCGGTCCAGGGCGATAGAGCGCGATGATGGCGATGATGTCTTCGAACCGGTCGGGTTTCAGTCCGGTGAGCAGATCGCGCATACCGGAGCTTTCCAGCTGGAACAGCCCGGTTGTTTTTCCGGAGCTCAAGCAGGGCAAAGGTGGCTGGGATCGTCGAACGGCACCTGATCGACCACAAGCGGCGGCGCCTCGGGATGCGTTTCGTTGATGAGAGTCTCGGCTCGCCGGATCATCGTGAGAGTCTTGAGGCCGAGGAAGTCGAATTTGACCAACCCGATTTTCTCGACGTCTCCCATCGAATACTGGGTCACGATTTCGTCGTTGGCGCCCTTGTAAAGCGGCACATGGTCGGTGAGCGGTCCTTCCGAAATCACGACGCCCGCCGCATGGGTCGAAGCATGTCGGGCCAGACCTTCGAGGGATTGCGCATTGGCCATCAGTTCTTTGACTTTCGGGTCCGTCTCCACCAGCTCGCGTAAGCGCGGCTCCTGTCTCCATAGCCTGCTGCAACGTGATGTTCAATTGATTGGGAACCAGCTTCGCGACTTTATCGGCGTCGGCATAGGACAGTTCCAACACGCGTCCCACATCCCGGATCGCCGCCTTGGCCCCGAGAGTCCCGAAGGTAATGATCTGAGCGACATGGTCGTTGCCGTACTTGTCCACCACGTAGTTGATCACCTCTCCACGGCGATCCATGCAGAAATCCATATCGATATCGGGAAGAGACACGCGCTCAGGATTCAAGAAGCGCTCGAACAAGAGCGTATAGACGAGTGGATCGAGATCGGTAATGCGCAGGGCATAGGCGACAAGGCTGCCGGCGGCAGAACCTCGGCCAGGCCCGACCGGAATCCCTTGTGATCGAGCGAAACGGATGATGTCCCAGACGATGAGGAAGTAGCCTGCAAATCCCATCGAGCAGATCACCATCAGCTCTTCCCGAAGGCGCTGATCGTAGACAGCGGAAGCAACCCGGCTGGGCCTTTCTTTTAGTCGTTCCTTCAGTCCCGCGAGTGCGAGATGTTCCAGATAGGATTCACGATCCTTGAACCCATCGGGGACGCGATACTGCGGAAGATAGGTCTTGTTCAGCGGGAGATCGAGGTCGCAATGGTCGGCAATGCGGCAAGTATTCGTCACGGCGCCGGGAAACTCTGCAAACGCCGGAGCGATTTCTTCCGTTGATTTGACGTACAGTTGATCCGTATCGAACTTCATCCGGTTGGGGTCGCTGACCGTCTTTCCCGTCTGCAGGCACAGCATCAGTTCATGCGGCCGCGCATCTTCCTTCTTCAAGTAGTGACAATCATTGGTGCCGGCCAGTGGAATCCCGAGCTTCTTGTGAATTTCCATCAACCCGGCATTGGCTACTCGCTGATGATCAAGTCCGTTCGCCTGCACCTCGAGGTAGAAGTGATCCTTCCCAAAGATTTCCTGAAATTCGCCGGCCACCGCCATGGCACCTTCCATGTCTTTCTGGCCGATCAGATAGGGAATTTCACCGCTCAGGCAACCGGAAAGAGCAATGATACCCTCGTGATGCAACTTTAAGAGTTCCTTATCGATTCGTGGCTTATAATAGAATCCTTCAAGATATCCTTTACTGACGAGCTTGATGAGATTCTGGTAACCGGTCAGATTTCTCGCGAGGAGAATCAGATGATAGTAATCGTTATGCGCGAGGCCGCTGTCTTTCTTGGCATGTCGACTGCCGAGTGCCATGTAGGCTTCACAGCCGATGATCGGTTTGATGCCCGCCTCTTTGGCTTTGCGATAGAACTCGACCGCGCCGAACATGTTGCCATGGTCCGTCATCGCCACAGCCGGCTGATTGAACGATTTGATCTGCCGGACCAACGGCTCAATTTGATTTGCGCCGTCGAGAAGACTGAATTGGGTGTGGAGATGAAGATGGACGAAGGACGAAGCCATGGCGGAGGATTCTATGGAGATGGGGAGGGAAGTCAAACGGTGGAGGATGCGATGTAGCCAGGAGGCGCTTGAAGGAGTCGGCGAATCGGTTGAGAATATGCCGCGCCTGTCGCTCAATCGCGCGCCATAGGTGAGTATGTAGATGAAGCAGATGAAAACACTTGATCAAGAAGAGAAAGCGATTCTTGACGCATATGAGTCCGGGAAGCTGAGGGCGCGTTCCTGAGGCCAAGAAAGAGATTGCGCGTCACAAGCGGCTATGCGCAGCCACATTTAAGAAAGACGCACAAATCAATATTCGCATTTCTTCAAAAGATCTGAAGGAACTTCAGAAGCTGGCTCTGAGCGAAGGGTTCCGTATCAAACACTCATCTCAAGCGTCCTTCACAAGTTCGCGGAACGGCGGTTGACAACGCGTTCCAGCCGACGATCCTCGCTTCGCTCGGCCCGCCGCTGAACGCTGGCGTTATGCCGGTCTGCATAGCGCTGCTCAACGCTGCGTTGTGAATAATAGAAGTGACAAGTTCATGAACCAACACAAGAACCGCCCGGGAGTTGGCACGCGATATTCTGCGTACGATACCAGTCAGTATACTCGACAAGTTAGGGAGCACCTTTGAACGATGAGCGACGGACCCGGAGCAGACCGGAAGGTTTACCGCCAGGTGCCATTCATCTTGGAACGTTCACCGCGGTGGGCCCGGGTCAATTTGTGAGCGGAGTGCTTAAGCTCTCGAATGATCCGGAGGCTGATCTACTCAACACGGCGAACAGCTTCCGAATGGCGGCAGACAGATGTTTGACCAGCTGCAAGGTCATGCCGGGCGTCGAGATGCTCACTGTGCCTGGTGCCGTGTGCGATGCGCTCGCTTCCGAGTTGTATCTCAAGCTCATCCATCTCAAAGAATCAGGCCATTCATCGCACGGTCATGATTTAGTCGAGCTGTTCACCAGTCTCGGCGAATCAACGCGCGCCGCACTGGTAGAGATTAGGTCGGATATCGAGGAGGTATTGGAGCGCAACCGTTCCCATTTCACGGGCGCTAGATACCACCATGAAGTCGCTCAGTTCTCTTTCAGGCAGCAGGAGCTTCTGCAACTGGCCGAAGGCTATCCGCCTGGGTGCAGGCACGGTACAAAGGCACAGCCGACGCTCCGACTATGGGTGCCTAACCATGCGTTCCTGCTGCCTAGGCGGCAATCACGAAAACCGTCAGGAGGTCGGGGAATCTTTTTGTCATTGCCTGAGGAGGTCAAACAGCTTGTGAACCACGCATACAGCTCAGCTCTTATATCCGTTCTCCGTACTTTCGGTAGTGCTGCTTCTTGGCGTCCGCGATCCAATTATCCCGTTTGATGCGATCAGGATCGGTATCGAGCTTCTTGGCGATTTTCTGGATATCTTCCGGTTTCCAACGCGCGATTTGGATAAACGTGCGGGTACCCATCTTATTGAGAGTCTGAGCGAAGGTGGGTCCGATTCCGTTGATCTTCTTGAGATCGTCCGCCTGAATGTCCTTACTAACCTTGGGTGTGCCCTCCCTGCGAACTCAGCTCGGCTCCATTCGGCGGGTCGGACGAGACACTGCGGTTGCTGAATCCGTTTTTGCGCGAAGTTCCGCCTTCATTTCTTTGAGACGTTTTTGCAGGCGATCGATGTGCTCATCTTTCCCCGGAATAAGTCGTACCTCCTTAGAGAGAGCTTGACGCTCCGCTTGAAGGTCATGCAATTCACGGTGGAGACTCGCAATCTGTTCGTCTCGTTCATGCAGACGTTGCTCATCGAGCAGATGTTGCGCGCGAAGTTGTTCCTGCGCAGCGCATTGTTCCTGAAATTTCGCCACCTCCACCTCATGTTCTTGAACGGTGCGCGCGTATTTTCTCCCCCATTCGTTAAGCTCTGACTCCTTCCCGCGAAGGAGATGGGTGACCGGCACAAGCTCTTCTATTCGCCGGTCTCGCTCGCCGACGGACCGTTCGAGCTGCTGGCTCGTCGCCGCGATGGCCGGCTTCCCGATCACTCAATTCGACTCTCCAGCTGATGAACGCGATCCTGCGTCGACTCCAATTTCGCTATGCTGGGCGCGGACCGGTCCCGGTCAGCGAGGCCTTCGTTGAGCTGCGTGATATGTTCGCGCAGCACCCGGATTTCCTGCTCCATGACCTCACGGGCTTGGTCGGCGGCCCGACAGGCCTGTTGCGCGCCTTGGAGTTCTTCGGTCTGAGCGGCCGCAATTGCATCGAACTCACTGATTCGCCGGTCCCGTTCAGCGAGAGACCGCTTGAGTCGCTGGATGATGCCGCTGATGGCCGGTTTCCGATCACTCAGTTCCACCTCCAGTTGATGAACGCGATCTTGGGGCTGATCGCGATTTCGCCGCCTGGGTGCGGAGTCGGTCCCGGTCGGCGAGGCCTTCATTGAGCTGCGCGATGTGCTCCCGCAGCACCCGAACTTCCTGCTCCATGACCTCGCGCGCTTGGCTTGGCGGCCCGACAGGCCTGTTGCGCGCCTCGGAGTTCGTCAGCCTGCCGCTCAGCGCTCGACATTCGACCTCGCTGAGTCGACGGTCTCGCTCGGCAATGGACCGTTCGAGCTGCTGGATGATGCCGCGATGGCCGGCTTCACGATCGCTCAGCTCCACCTCCAGCTGATGGACGCGGTCTTGCGCCGACTCCAATTTCGCCACCTGGGTCGGAGCCGGTCCCGGTCGGCGAGGCCCTCGTTGAGCTGCGCGATGTGTTCTCGCAGGACCCGAATTTCCTGCTCCATGACCTCGCGGGCTTGGTCGCGGCCCGACAGGCCTGTTGCGCGCCTTGGAGTTCTTCAGCCTGAGCGGCCGCGATCGCATCGACCTCGCTCACGCGGTGGCGTGCCGCGACTCCTTCCGCTTCCAAGTCCGTCAGTCGTTTCGACCGTACAGCCACTTCTGCTTCGAGCGTCTTCACCCGCTCGCCGCGGGCGGTCAGCTCTCGTTGGGCTGATGAGTACAGCGTTTCGGACGACATGATCTTTTGTTCGAGAATCTGCATCGCCGAGGTCTTCACCTTCAAATCATGCGACGTCGCCTCCAGCGCCTGTTCCTTGGCTCGCAACTGATTGACGAGATCCTCGTACGGCTGCTCGATCGAATTCTTTGGCAGTCCCCGCAACAACCACCCGACCGCGACACCAATTCCTGCCGCGATGAGGAGACATCCGACCATCTGGCTCATCAGTGTGATCATACGTCAGTCCGTCCTTACATCAGTAATTCGATCCGTTCATTCCGTTGGAGGTCCTGTTGCTGTTTCCCATGGAAGAGGGGGCGTGTCGAACCATAGCCGATTGGGGTAAACGCATTCGTCAGTCCGTGATTGGTCAAGTACTGCTTGACGGCTTCGGCTCGACGCCGACTCAGCTGCAGATTGTACTCCGCTTCACCGACGTTTCCGGTATGGGCTGCGATTTCAATCGGCGTGCCGGGAGCTCGTCGTAAAAGAGCGATGATTTGATCCAGTACCGCCTGTCCTTTGATCGAAATCACGGCACTTTTTGGCTCAAACTCGATCGAGGATTTCGCCAGAATTTGGTTCACCAACAGCGGGAGTGCCGACAGGGGAACGGCGGCGGATGAAGATGATATCATCGGTGCCACCACCACGCGGTCTTCAATTCTCAAGCCCGCTCGTATCGCCGGAGCCGCGGCTCGTAATACCTCAGCCTTCTCGCGATGACGGGCCACCTGCCCGTTGACAACCAACGAACGTCCATCGACGATGATCGAACCCCTCTCGACCATTAAGCCCAAGATCGGTAAGAGTTGCGGAACCGTGTCCACCCACACAGCCGCTTTGACCTGCTTATCAACCGTAAACTGGTCGATCACACGCATTCGCGTTTTCGCGGAGAAGTCCATGAGCCTGCTGAAGAATAACGGCCTTACTGCGTTCATTGGGCAGCGAACCGCGAAGCACCAAGCTGCCTTGCTCGACGCTGGCGTGAAGCGTAGCGAGAGTCGCGGACGTTGGCCGTGGCGAGGAGAGGTGTCCCGGGATGCACACCACGGCGAGGAGTATCAGCGCCACGACACCGCCGGTGAGAATTCCCGCACGCTTCATGAGATGAGCCCGCTGTAGATAATGTGCCTACTGGGCGCGACGCGGCAAGGTATCACATTTGATAATAAATGTACTAGGGCGAGATTTGCTGCTGAAACAGGCGGCTGCACAGTCTGTTTGCTGCTCAGTCAGGCCTGATCCGTGGAGATGTTAGACCATGCAGAACGTGTCGTCATGGTCGGTCATGGTCATAGCCGGTTGGTTGGAGGATTTGATTTGGCGGACCAGCCAAGAGTCATTTCATAAAAATCTCGTGAAAATCGGTGCATTGCGAGGATGCTAGCCCGTTCCCCCGTATTTTCGGTAGTGTTGCTTCTTGGCGTCGGCGATCCAATTTTCCCGTTTAATGCGCTCAGGGTCGGCATCGAGCTTCTTGGCGATTTTTTCGATATCCTCCGGTTTCCAACGAGCGATTTGAATAAACGTGCGGGTGCCCATCGTTATGAAGGGTCTGTGCAAAGGCAGGCCCGAGATCCCATCGGATCTTTTTGAGATCATCCTCCTGCTTGTCCTTACTGATCTTAGGCTGCCCTCCTTGCGAACTCAGCGTGGCTCCATTCTGCGGGCCGGGCGGGGCACTTCCTTTGCCGGAGCTGCTTTTGCAGGCACTCCTGCTTTTTCACGAAGGGTCCCTCTCAATTCTTTGAGACGCTTTTGCAGACGATCGATCTGCTCATCTTTTTCCGGAATCCCCTGGACCTCTTTGTGAAGCTTGTGACGCTCTGTCTTCATGTCATCTAGCTTCCGAGTGAGGTCGGCAATCTGGGCGTCGCGTTCCTGCAACTGTTGCTCATCGAGCTGATGTTGTGTGCGAAGTTGGTCCTGAGCCACCCCCTGTTCGTGCAGCTTGGTGGTCTCGGCTTCGAGGTCACGCACGGTGCTCGTGGTGCGTTCCCATTCTTTGATCGTAGCCTCCTTCTCGCGCAGGAGATGGGTAACCGGCACGAGCTTGTCAATCCGCTGGTCACGTTCGGCGAGAGCGCGCTCTAGTTGCTGGAGCATGCCCCGATGGGCCGCTTCGCGATCACTGAGTTCGACCTCCAGTTGATGCACGCGGTCTCGGACCAATTCCAGTTTCTCCATGCGAGATCGGACTTTATCCCGGTCACCATTCCTCGTTCAATTGCGCGATCTGTTCGCGCAGGATGCGGATTTCCTCCTTTTCTTGAGCTCTTTCGCGGGCCTGCTCGGCGGTCCGGCAGGTTTCCAGGGCGTCCTGGCTTCGTTCGCCTGAGCGGCCGCAAAGGAATCGAAGGCTCGCTGATCCGATGGTCTCGTTCCGCAAGGGTCTGCTCCAGCTGCTGGAGCGTGCCCCGATGGGCTGCTTCGCGATCACTCAGTTCGACCTCCAGTTGATGCACGTGGTCTTGAGCCTTCCAGCTTTTCCATGCCGGACTCGGACTTGATTCCGGTCAGCCAGGCCCTCGTTCAATTGCGCGATCTGTTCGCGCATGACGCGGATTTCCTCCTTTTGAACTTCGCGGGCCTGCTCAGCCGCCTGACAGGCCTGCTGGGTCCCTTGGAGTTTTTTGCGCCTGCATGGCTGGCCTGTGAATCGAATTTACTGATCCGACGGTCACGTTCCGCAAGGGCCTGCTCCAGCTGCTGGAGCGTATTCCGATGGGCCGCTTCGCGATCCTGTTCGACCTCCAGTTGACCGCGGTCTCGGACCAATTCCAGTTTCTCCATGCGAGATCGGACTTTCCCGGTCAGCCAGTTCCTCGTTCAATTGCGCGATCTGTTCGCGCAGGATGCGGATTTCCTCCTTTTGAACCTCGCGGGCCTGCTCAGCGGTCCGACAAGATCTCCAGGGTATCCCGAACTTCGTCCGCCTGAGCCGCCGCAAACGACTTTGAAAGCCCACTGATCCGACGGTCACGTTCCGCAAGGGTCTGCTCCAGCTGCTGGAGCGTGCCCCGATGGGCTGCTTCGCGATCACTGAACTCGCCTCCAGCTGATGCACGCGGTCTCGGGCCGATTCCAGCTTCTTCACTTGGGCGCGGAGCTCGTCACGGTCGGCGAGGCCTTCGTTGAGTTGGGTGATCTGTTCGCGCAGGACGCGGATTTCCTCCTTCAGGACTTCGCGCGCCTGCTCGGCCGGCCGATAGGTCTGCTGCGCACCACGGAGTTCATCCGTCTGGGCGGCGGCAGGGCATCGAACTCCCCGATGCCGGTGGTCACGTTCCGCGAGGGTCTGCTCCAGCTGCTGGAGCATGCTCCGATGGGCCGCCTCCCGATCACTGAGTTCGACCTCCAGTCGATGCACGCGGTCCTGAACCGATTCCAACTTTTCCATGCGGGTCGGATTTTATCCCGGTCGGCCAGGCCCTCGTTCAATTGCGCAATCTGTTCGCGCAGGACACGGATTTCCTCCTTTTGAACCTCGCGGGCCTGCTCAGCGGTCCGACAGATCTCCAGGGTATCTCGAACTTCGTCCGCCTGAGCCGCCGCAAACGAATCGAACTCACTGATCCGATGGTCTCGTTCCGCAAGGGTCTGCTCCAGCTGCTGGAGCGTATTCCGATGGGCCGCTTCGCGATCACTCAGTTCGACCTCCAACTCATGCACGCGACTTCTCATCGACTCCAACTCTTTTACTTGGGCGCGAAGGCGCTCCGCGGCAGAGAGGTTCTCGTCAGTTGCGTGATCTGTTCACGAGATGGCGGATCTCCTCCTTTTGAACTTCGCCGGACCGTCTGCAGCCGTCTGACGGGCCTGTTGGGAACCCGGAGTTGCATCCCGCCCGGACAAGTGGCGCTCGCATCAAACTCACCAATCCGCTGATTTCGTTCCGTGAGGATCTGTTCGAGTTGCTGAATCCTGCGACGATGCGCGGCCTCCCGATCACTGAGCTTCCACTTCCAGGTGGACGCGACCCCTTGGGCAGTAACTCCGAACTTCGCCATCTGGGCACGCAGGTAGTCCCGGTCGGCGAGGCCCTCGTTCAGTTGCACAATATGCTCCCGCAAGACCCGGATTTCCTCCTTCAAGACCTCCTGGGGCCTGCTGGCCGGTGCGAAGTTCGTCCCTCTGTGTCGCGATGATCGACTGAAGCGCACTCACCTGTTGCTGTGCTGCACTTCCATCAGTCTCCAGGTCCGCCAATCGCCGTGACCGGATTGCCAATTCCGATTCGAGCACCGTCAGCTGCTCGTCGCGAGCGGCCAGCTCCCGTTGGGCTGAGGTGCACTGCGTCTCGGACGACATGACCTTCTGCTCGAGCAACTGAATCGCCGCAGTCTTCACCTTCAACTCGTGCGACGTCGTTTCCAGTGCCTGTTCCTTTGCTCGCAACACATTAGTGAAGATGCTCGATCTGTTGCTCGAACGAACTCTTGGGTTCTGCTACTCATCTGTTCAGTGTGCTCATATTCAGCTCGATGTGACGGTTCCGTTGAAGGCTCGGTCGATGTCTCCCATATGACAACGAACCGCGAAGCACCACACTGCCTACTTCTGAAGCTCACATGAATGGTGGTAGGAATCATGGCCGTGGGCCATGGCGGCGAGGAACGATGCGGCGGGATGCACACCACAGCAAGGAGTATCAGCGCAACGACACCGCCGGTGAGAATCCCCGCACGCCTCATGAGATCAGCCCACTGTGGGTCATGATGGAGCTATTTGGCGGCACGGTACCACATTTGATAATAGATGTACCAGGGTAAGATTTGCCACTAAAACAGGCGGCCGCTCAGGTTCTGGTGTAGGGATCTGGGACTTGTCTTCGAGGTCCACATGGCCGCAGTCTCAGGTCCAGAGAATGGATGATCCTGGGAGACACGCATCTGCTCTTCACATCTCGTCATCTAGAGAGAAACGCGAAATAAGACTGGGGCATTCACTAGTCTCATCGCCCACGTAAGAGCAGTATGCTTCTTGTTTGGTCTCGTCCATGCCATTCTACACGAACATAAGCTGGTTCAACTTCCTCTGCGCTGGTGGGCGATCGCGTCGCGGACGTCGGTATCGTCGGCATCGTCGCGTTCTTCATGCCGCTCTCCACCTTGTTCGCGCTCGTCATCTATTCGGGATTTATGACTTCTTGACGGAAACTTCAATCTCGCATGGCGGCAAACTGATCGACCAAAACCTTGGTGGGGTCTGTTACTGTCTGGCATTGCTGGAATCGGAGCGGCTGTCATCAGCTTTGTCTGGCCGGGCATCACCGCTCTGGTGTTGGTCTATGTGGTTTCCGCCTGGGCGTTCATTACAGGGGGATTGCAGATTGCCGCAGCGGTGAAGCTGCGCAAAGAAATTGAGGGGGAATGGATGTTGCTCTTTCAGGAGTCTTCTCGGTAGTCCTTGGTCTCCTGCTTGCTTTCTTTCCCGAACCGCCGTGCAATCGGGCTCGTATGGTATCTCTCGGCGCCTATGCCATTGCGTTCGGCGTCCATCGATCGCCCTGAATTGGCGTTTGCATAGGCGTCAGGCACAACACCATTCACAGCCTGCCCAGGCGGATCTTATGCAGCCGCCTGGGCAGGCTGTGAATGGTGTTGCGCCTGACGCCTATGCAAACGCCAACTCAGGGCGATCAATAGGACGCCGAACGCAATGGCATAGGCGCCGAGATACCATACGAGCCCGATCGCACCGGCGTCGGGAAAGAAAGCAAGCAGGAAGCCGAGGACTACCGAGAGACTCCTGAAAGGGCCAACATCCATTCCCCCTCAATTTCTTTGCGCAGCTTCACCGCTGCGGCAATCTGCAATCCCCCTGTAATGAACGCCCAGGCGGAAACCACATAGACCAACACCAGAGCGGTGATGCCCGGCCAGACAAAGCTGATGACAGCCGCTCCGATTCCAGCAATGCCAGACAGTAACAGACCCCACCAAGGTTTTGGTCGATCAGTTTGCCGCCATGCCGCTACGAGATTGAAGAGTCCGTCCAAGAAGGCATAAATCCCGAATAGATAGACGAGCGCGAACAAGGTGGAGAGCGGCATGAAGAACGCGACGATGCCGACGAGAATACCGAGCAGTCCGTGGAGCGCGATCGCCCACCAGCGCAGAGGAAGTTGAACCAGCTTATGTTCGTGTAGAATAGCAGTGGACGAGACCATAACAAGAAGCATACTGCTCTTACGTGGGCGATGAGACTAGTGAATGCCCCAGTCTATTTCGCGTTTCTAGCTTCTAGATGACGAGATGTGAAGAGCAGATGCGTGTCTCCCAGGATCATCCATTCTCTGGACCTGAGACTGCGGCCATGTGCAATCTTCTCGAAGACAGAGTCCCATCCGCTACACCAGCACCTGAGCGGCCGCCTGTTTCAGTGGCAAATCTTACCCTAGTACATCTATTATCAAATGTGGTACCGTGCCGCGTCGCACCCCAATAGTTCCATCATCCACAGTGGGGTGATCTCATGAGGCGTGCGGGGATTCTCACCGGCGGTGTTGTTGCGTTGAGTCCCTCTCGCCGCGGTGATGCATCCCGCCGCATCGTTCCTCGCCGTCATGGCCCACGGCCGTGACTCCACCACCATCCATGTGAGCTTCGAAGTAGGTAGTGTGGTGCTTCGCGGTTCGTTGGCATATGGGAGACTCAACCAAGCCTTCAACGGAACCGTCACATCGAGTTACTGATGTAAGGACTAATACACTATGAGCACACTGAGCAGATGGTTGCAGTCTAAACCCCAAGAGTTCCCTCGAGCAACAATACCAGGAGCTCACCAATGGTTGCGTGCAAAGGAACGGGCGCTGGAGACGACGTCGCACGAGTTGAAGGTGAAGACTGCGGCGATGCAGATTGCTCGAGCACAAGATCATGTCGTCCGAGACGCAATGCACCTCAGCCCGACGAGAGCTGACCGCCCGCAGCGAGCAACTGAAGACGCTCGAATCAGAATTGGCTATCCGGTCAAGCGACTGACGGACCTGGAGACTGAAGGGAGTGCAGCACGCCAACGGTGAGTGAACTTAAAGTCGATCTATCACCACCCAGGGAGACGAACTTCGCGCGGGCTCACAGCTTGTCAGGCGCCGAGCAAACTCACGAGGTCTTGAAAGAGGAAATCCGGGTCTTGCGGGATAGCCATATCGCCCAACTGAACGAGGGTCTCGCCGACCGGGACTACCTGCGTGCCCAGATGGCGAAGTTTGAGTCTGCACAAGATCGCGTCCATCTGCTGGAAATCGAACTCAGTGATCGGGAGGCCGCGCATCGTCGCAGGATTCAGCAACTCGAACAGATCCTCGCGGAACGAAATCAGCGGATTGATGAGTTTGATGCGAGCGCCACTGTCCGGGCGGATGAACTCCGGGGTGCCCAACAGGCCCGTCAGACGGCTGAACAGGTCCGCGAGGTTCAAAAGGAGGAAATCCGCGTCCTGCGTGA
>CAWKJK010000061.1:0-18667 GCA_963849655.1 uncultured Nitrospiraceae bacterium | reverse complement strand
ACGCGTGCATGTGGAGTTGGAAGTCGCGTAACCAGCCACCGACATGCTGGTGCGACTCTACTTGGGTGCATCAGGCTGGAGCGGGATCAGACCTTGTACTGTGTATTACCAATAACCGTATCTGTTTTTTTACACCGTGGGGTGGCTGAAGCATCACATAGGAAATCGCCCAAAGCGCGGCGTCATGAGGCTAGAGGTCGCGAACATGACGTGTGCAGGAGTATTGAATGGCAAGATCGCACCTGATGTCCCGCGTCATGCACGGTTCAAGATCAGACCCCAACTATTGGTCCCTCGAATTTAGTGGTCCTCGCCGAAGGTGCTCTCCCCACTTCATGCACGATTCAAGATCCGACCCCAATTTCACTACTCCTCGTTTTTCTCCGATTCCAACTTCCTTCACATCTCATGGTCGCACCCACACCCACGCTTTGCACGAGCTGACGTCCTCGCAAAGCACTGGAAAAGTAGCCTGTCGTCTTTTCCCACCCTCACCTGAGTAGCTACGAAGAATGACGCGCATGCTTCTTCCTTGCCTCTTGCCACTGGCAAGGGCTGACCTGGACGCGCTGCGCGTAAATGGAGTATAAGGCTCAGGTACGTATCGAGAGATGAAAGGATGTGACCATGAAAGCCTACCGGTTCTCGGCCGTTGTTGAGAAAGACCACGATGGCTACTTCGCCTTTTGTCCTGAGATTCAAGGGTGTTACACCCAAGGAGCAACCCACGAGGAAGCTCTCCAGAATTTGAAAGACGCTATCCGCCTCCATGTTGAAGATCGAATTCAGGCAGGTGAGGAGATTCCACAGCCTGAGTCAATCAGCCTGACTTCGTTGGAAGTGGCGATGTGACCGAGAGGCTGCCACGAATCACTGCTACGGAGGTAATACGGGCGCTTGAGAGAGCAGGCTTCTCTCTGGTCAGGCAGAGTGGGAGTCACAAGATCTACAAAAACCGTGAAGGGAAAAGGGTCACCGTTCCATTTCATGCCGGTGTGACGTTACATCCCAAGCTCTTCAGAAGCATTCTGCGCGATGCAGATTTGACGGTAGACAAATTCCAACAATTCTTGAAATAGTGGACACGCCCGCACCTCCCGGAGCGACCCAAGATTGCTCGGCTGACGAAGGGGCGGTAGCGGGATGACCTGACCAATCTCCGTGCTTACGCATCGTGCACTTCGGAAATGCAACGGGTGATGACGCGCGCAGTAAGGGATGAGTCAGGCCATCCCCACGAGTAAGGCGATTCACTAACTGCTATTCTCGCATCGTTCATACTGACGAATAGGTAATGAATGACTCCCGGTGCATGGCGTTTGCTGGAGTAGTGAGCGGCAAGGACGGATCTGCTCTCCCACCCCATGCACGATTCAAGATGAACCCCAACTTTTTGTCCTAACTTTTCGATATTTTAGGGCATTCAACTTGGCATATTTTCCACAGCCTTCTTCATCTTTCAAATCGCACGCTTTACCGAAATACTTGAGTGCTTCGGCATTATTTTGTCTAACTCCTATCCCAGCTTGATACGCTATTCCGAGATCGGTACAGCCGATAGCGTATCTCCCCTCACACGCTTTTCTGAATAAGTCCACGGCTTGAAAGTAGTCCTGTTTCACACCCTTCCCTTGCGCATACCCAAGGCCGAGATTGGAGCAGCCCATCGCATATCCCCCTTCACACGCTTTTCTGAATAAGTCCATGGACTTCGTAAGGTCTCGTGAGACCACGCGCCCCTCACCATACATCGAGCCGAGACTGTTGCAGCCAGCGGGCGCTCCGCCCTCACAGGCCCTCTGGTAGAGCGCCACGGCTTTCGTTTGGTCTTGTGGGACTCCACGCCCTTCATCATACATTGAGCCGAGAGCGGTACAGCTTATTGCTATTTCTGCCGGAGTCGGCAGGCCTTTCTGAACAATGCTGCCAGCTCGAAAATCGTCCTCCTGTA
Source organism: uncultured Nitrospiraceae bacterium (assembly GCA_963849655.1). GTDB lineage: Bacteria > Nitrospirota > Nitrospiria > Nitrospirales > Nitrospiraceae > Nitrospira_D. The sequence goes on along the minus strand of CAWKJK010000061.1, from coordinate 16,716 downwards.
CACTTTTATCAATTAAAGCCAAGCCATACTCGAAACGACCTCCGGGCATCTCCTCCGTCACAGGCTTTTCCAAATAGGAATACGGCATGAGCTTCGTCATGCGTCAGCCCCCCCAGCCCTTTCAAATAGATACCCGTCCTAGCAATCGGCATGCTCTTGAAATTCCTGTTTCGCAGTCGGCCTGCAACTGTTGTGGGATGTCCGCTGCTTCCAGAGCACGCAAGTCGCTAGGGACAGTGCGAATGATCGCCACGCGCCTCTGCGAGGTCATCGCGTCGATGGAGATCGAGCACTCCGCTTTTCACAACATTCGTCAGATTCGCACAAAACACAATAGGGTCGCGTTCACCCTCAATAGCCTCTTTGACAAGTTTGTACCCAATACGATCCAGGATGTCCTTCTCTTCTCTTGATAGATCTCCGCTGAGGCGAAGTGCGTTTGCCGACTGCTCCATCAAACGTTTGTTTCTCCCGTTCCAGTCGCTTGCCGCTTCTAATAGAGGCTTATTGGAGCCAACGTTCTTGTCGCAGTACGCGGCTATACCGGAAACAAATAGTGACGCTCCCATCATTTGCATCCCAGCACCGCGAACTGTCTTAGTGTCTTGTGCGAATGCTTGCAGGGGTAGAATCTGCGGAAGCAGAGCAGCAAAAACCAAGAATATTATATTCCACCGAGTTTCACTTCTGACACATATGCTTGGTCTAAGTTGTTTGACCATCTGTCTTACACAATGATGAAAACTCTAGCCAGAAACGCCTGTAGCTACGAACCTACCTCGTAAGTCAGTTCATTAGAAGAGGACAGGATCAGCGCCGTACAAGACGATTAATAGCAGTACACCGTCCCTGAGGATGGATAGGCACTGCACGTCTGCATTTTCCCGTCAGGTCCAAACACCGTATAAGTGGAGGATGAGCTTTCAGACGACGAAGGACCATAGGGAAGCCTGGGTGGGAGTGCACCACGCGAATGTTCGAGAAGCACATCTGGCTTGTCAGCATCTCTTTTATCTTTCCACGAGGGTGCTCCAGTTCCAGCCAACAAAGACAAGGTAATCCCTTTACACTCCAAGTCATCAGGAATCCCGTCTGGATTGAAACCCACAGATCGACAGAGACGGCGCCGATTCTGAGCTTCTGGAAACTGTTGGTATAATCCCCTGAGAAATCCTCGCCTGTATGGTGCCGACTTGTTTTCTATTTTGAGGTCGTAAGTCTCTAGGAGAAATTCTGCTTTTCCTTCACTAGAGGTTAAGACACCGTACCTAATGAATATGCCCATCGCATCCTCATAGTTCTTAAGCGCACCATCGATGGCTTTCTCGTCCTTGACACCAATATTCTTAGCGTGCGGAGTCAGTCCACTACTACAGCCAATCAACAAACAGCACACGAGAACAGCCAGAAACGCATTTTGGTTCACCATTTATAATTGATCTCACTGTTACATCTTTATCTCATCGCACGTTTGTCACATCATAAAATGGCTCAGGAACCAGACACCAATGAAACTTGAATGCGCTGTCCGTTTCACAAGCAGAGCCGCGTTATTGTGAATGTCGCCGGAGAAAGTGTATCAGAAGTTGGCCAAGTCGCCATTCTCATCAACTCAAATTGTTCGAACCGTTTCTTGCCCATACATCGGTGTACTCAATGTCATGCCAGGCACCAAATTTCTTAGACCTAACCTTTTGCACTTCACCCAAACGGGGCGAGCGCAACAAAAACCTACCGTGAGCACGAGAACAGATGCTCGTAGCCAAACTCAATCTCGCCATCTACCATGACACCCTGGTACGCAGGTTCATCCCAGTTTTCGAATCCAATGACCTTCCCTTTGTATCTCCGGTTCTTGGATTCAGTTATCAACGCAAGCACTCTGACAGAGTCAGAGGACAACGTGACAGAATTTCCTGGCTCAGGTTCCCAGCATTCAATCGTTGCGCCAAAGCTACATGATCGACAAAAGACAGGTTCAGCTATTCGCCGCATGTCAAAGGTAAATTTGTGCATGTCTTGATCCTTCCGTTCTCATGGAGCAAGTTGGGTGAGACCTTGAATCTTTGCATGGCATAAGAGGGACAAATTCGAGCTTGCCACCTTGATACTCCGGCACACGCCATGGTCGCTAGCCGCTACGGCGTTTGCGCCAGCAGTTGCTCGGTGAGTTTCGCGGCTCGGTCGGCTTTGACCTGCGCGAGGATCGCTCCGGCGGTCTTGGCTTTCACCATTCTGAGGATTTCGATCGCTTTCCGATCCGGCATCCGTTCGAGACGCGAGGCGGCATCTTCAGACGCCATGGCTTCGTACATTTTGGCGAGCTGCGTCCGTTGGTCCTGCGCCACACGCTCCTTTTCCGCCTGGAGCTTCGCTTGTTGAGCAGGGACTTTGGCCTGCGCGCTCTGGATCTTCTTTTCCAAGGCTTCGTTCTGGTCCAGGAGCTCCTCAACCTGGCTCCTCACGATCATGAGCCGTTCTTCGTTCTGGCGAATCGTTTGCTCGCGCCGATCAAGATCGCGCTTTCGCTGGTCCAGCATCTCGAGCACTTCACGCGGAAAATCGATGGCCGGCCCTTGTGTCGCAGGTGGGGCGAACAACTTGGCATCGTCGTCGGACTCCGCTCGCTTGAGTCTCTCTGCATCCTGCACTCGTGGCGGCGCCCCCTGCTTCAGCTCACTCGTCGTCGCCGGCTGTGTCTTGTATTTCGGCTCGGAGGAGGCTTGTCCCAATTGCACCATGATCCAAAAAAGAACCGTCGAACCGACGATCCCGCCGACCATCGTCCATAGCTGGGAGTATCGGTTGATCCTCGGCGCCGTTCTCGCCATCAGCCCAAGGCCGCCGAGACCGTTATGATGCGTCCAGCCCTTGATGGATCGTCTCCTCATGAGTGGCTCGCTTTGCCGACGGAATACCGACGGCTCGCCGCTTCATCCGTCGTCCGCTGTTCCTGACGCCCCGCCTCGGCACACTGCGCTTCGCGGCGTTTGTCGGCGACAACATCAAGAAGCCTGCGTTCCTGGCTGGCTTCGACGAGAAGCGCCTTGGTGCGCTGCCACACCTCAACGGCCTGGTCGATCTCGCAACGCACTCGCCGTAGCATTGTCTGTTGCGAATCGATACGCCCCTGCCATTCCAACCATGCTTCGATCGTCAACCCTTGCGATGATTGTCGATCATAGATGACGACATCTTTCTGAATCTGGACTTCGATGTCACGACACCGTTCCTCGTTCTGAGTCAAGACGCGGGTGACCTGCGCCAATTCCATCATCAGGCGTTCCACAGTCTGGGCGCGCAGCTTTTGCAACGACTCGAGGCTCATGCCGCCTGCTGGGCCAGCGCCTCAAGTTGTTGCACCGACAAAGGCAGGCCGGCCTGTTGGTCAATGTCTTGCCGTAAATAACCGTTGATCGCCTCCTGTGCTTGAACAGCACGGTCGAGCGCGGCGTTCATCCCCGGCTTATAGGCTCCCAGCACAACGAGATCTTCAGATTGGCGATACCGGGCCACCAATTCGAGGAGCTTCCTGGCGGCCTCGTAGTGTCCTCGTCCGACGATATCCCGCATCACGCGGCTGGTACTCTGGAGGAGATCAATTGCGGGGAAGTGATTGCGCGCCGCCAATGTGCGTGACAGAACGATGTGGCCGTCCAAGATCGAGCGAGCGGCATCGGCGATCGGATCGGTGAGGTCATCACCATCGACAAGCACCGTATACAGCCCGGTAATGGCCCCTGGACCCGGTCCGGTCCCGACACGTTCCAGCAATTTCGGCAAGAGGGTAAATACAGAGGGGGTATAGCCTTTGGTCGTCGGAGGCTCCCCAATCGCCAAACCCACTTCTCTTTGGCTATAGGCCAATCGCGTCAGTGAATCCATCAACAACAGGACCTGTTTCCCCGCATCACGGAAATATTCGGCAATGGTCGTCGCCACCAACGCCGCGCGCAGCCGTATGAGCGGCGCTTGGTCGGAGGTCGCCACCACGACCACCGAACGTCCGAGCGCCTCTGCGCCAAGATCGCGTTCCAGGAATTCGTTGACCTCACGGCCCCGCTCTCCGATGAGGGCGATGACATTGACATCCGCTTTCGTGTACCGGCTGATCATCCCCAACAGCACACTCTTCCCAACCCCGGAACCGGAAAAAATGCCCATCTTCTGGCCACGTCCACAGGTCAGAAATCCGTTGATCGCGCGGACGCCGAGGTCAAGCGGAGTGCGTAGACGGGCTCGTTGCAACGGGTTCGGCGCAGCCGCATACAGCGGATAGCGTTCCGTGGCCGTCAACGGCCCTTTGCCGTCCATCGGATTTCCACAGCCGTCGAGAACCCTTCCCAGCAAGCCCGGTCCGACTGCGAGATTGGCCACGTGGCCGGACATGGTAATTCGACTTCCCGGCCCGATCCCTTGCATGTCGCCCAGCGGCATGAGGAGGACACGATCCCCACGGAATCCCACAACCTCCGCGGCAATCGGCTCTCCAACCGCTTCCCTCGTAATTCGGCAAAGTTCTCCGACGGTCGTCATCGGCCCGTACCCTTCCACGACGATCCCAACTGCTTGAGCCACCCTTCCGGAAACTTCGATAGGGTCGATGCGCTCGATCAGCCGGCTAAGACTCATGAGCCCTGTTCCTCAGAGCATCACCCACGCGGAACAACTGAGTATCGAGGGAGGCATCGACCAATCGTGTTGCAGTATGCAGAAGGCAGCTGCCTCGTTGGAGAGACGCCACCGGCTCGATGGTAAACTTCAGTGCGACATTCTGCCGTCCGGCAAGCTCCTCTCGAACCTCTTCAAGTACGGCTGCGTCTGCCGGATGCACTTGTATCACCACAGTATCCGAATCTTGAACCGTGGCTAGCGCCGTCTTGACCTGCATCACAATTTGTTCGCGGCGGGACTCGGCCGACTCATGAAGTATTTTGGACGCGATCTGAAGCGCGAGCGCGATAATTTCGTCGTCGACCGTCCGCTGAAGCGCGGACCGAGCGACATCGAATTTTTTGACCGCCTCGGTCAGCACCGCGAGATCTTGTCGGCGCTGCGCTTCAGACTGTCGCCGCCCCTCGGTCAGGCCACGCTCATAGTCCGTCAGACCATCCTCCCCTCGAAGCGTGCCGTCATCCCCGAAGGTCTGAAATGGCGAGCTCTGCAGCCGTACCCCGCCGGACCGTACAGCCGCATGCTTCAAAACCGTATGGTCGTTGCGCAGTCGATGGAGTTCCAGCGCACGGCGCACGGTGGCCAGCACAGCATCATTGTGAAAGGGTTTCATCAAGAAATCGACGGCGCCGGCCTGCATCGCACGGATGGACAGTTCGACCGAGGCCGCTCCGGTCATCACGATTCCAATCATGCGACTGTCGATTCGCTGCGCTTCCTCCAGAACTGCGATTCCATCTCGGTCCGGCAATCGAACATCGATGATCAGCAAGGCGGGAGCTGTCTGCTGCACCATCGAGAGCGCCGCTTGTCCGGAATCGGAAACCCGAACGGGCACGCCTTCCCGCCGCAACAGTTCGAGGAACAAACTTCGAACCCCCTCGTCGTCGTCAACCACTAGGACCGTCCCCTGAAGTCGTGGAACGCTTCTATCAGGAACGGTCAACGTTGGGATGGTCATTCCCGTCACTACAGCATCTCCTCTCCCGAGCCGGTGATGACGATCCGGCCTTCTTCCTCAAGCTTACGGCAGACTTTCAAGATATTCTGCTGGGCTCTTTCAATATCGGACACCTTGACAGGCCCTTTGGCCTCCATATCTTCCTTCAACATTTCAGCGGCACGACTCGACATGTTTTTGAAGAATTTCTCCTTCACCTCCGGATTGGCGCCGCGGAGAGCCAACGGAAGGTCGTCCTTGCTGATCTCTTTCATCAATTCCTGTATGCCGCGATCATCGACCTTTATCAGGTCGTCGAAGACGAACATGAGCGCCCGGATCGCGTCCGCCAACGGCTGGCTCTTCTCCGCAATCTTGACCATGATGCCGCCCTCGTTCGCCTTATCCATCCGTGTGAGAATGTCGGCGATCACCTCAGGCCCTCCGATACTCTGTGAACCCAGTCCTTTACTCGCCAGCAACGTCTCTTGCATGCTTTGGCTCAGTTCTTCCAGGACATCCGGCTGCACTTCCTCCATGGTGGCAAGCCGGAGCGCCACGTCTCCGCGCATCGATTCCGGAAGTCCTGCAAGCACTTGCCCGGCTTGGTCACTTTCAAGATACGCGAGAATGACCGCCACCGTTTGCGCATGTTCGATCTTCAACATTTGGACAAGAGTTTTCACATCGGCCCATTTCAGCGCCTCCAGCCCCGGATAGCTTTTCCGGGTCATCGATTCGATGATCCTCGCCGCCTTTTCCGGGCCCAACGCCTTGATGAGCACGGTTTTGATGAACTCTTTTCCCTGAAACTGAACTTCTCCGGACGCGCTGGCAGCTCGGAAATCCGAAATGACCGCGTCTTCTTCGTCTCGAGAAATCTGGGCGGTGCCGTTCATGAAACTTCCCAGCCGCTTGATTTCTTTGGGGTCGAGTTGCTTCATGACCTGAGCGGCTGCTTCTTCCCCGATGGCACGAAGAAGAATGGCCGCCTTCTGTTCACCCGTCAAATTCTTCGCCATGGCGATGCGCTATGCGAGGCTATTGCAATACCGTAAATAGCCCGCAGAGGATGTTGAAAAAGCTCGTCCAGCGAGGCCGCAGCGAGCGAAAGACCGAGGCGTACGCTGTTGGTACGTTGAGGTCTTGAGCGATGCGAGAACGACGCTGGAGGGCTTTTGCAATATCCTCATGTGGGAGTTTTCAGCCATTGCTTCACGACGACGGCGGTGGTGTCGGGATTCTTCTCGCCATATCGATGATCTGCGTCCGGTCCGGTCCACCGGCCAATGAGGCCTCCGCCGTTCCAACCGCGCCGGGCAGCGCAGAGATCGATGCTTCGGTCTGCGTCTGCGCCGTCGTCGAACCCAACATGGCCAACAACGGACGGACCACGAACAAGAGAATCACGGTAAACAAAAGGACTCCGACCGCATAGCGGAGATACGGCAACCATGGCTTGGAATCTTCCGCCACGGCTTCTGCCGTCGCACTCTGCGGCTCGTCCGGTTCCGAACCGAATTGAACGTTGACGACTTGAACCTGATCTTGCCGCTCGTCCGAAAAGCCCATCGCCTTCTTGACGATATCTTCAATCCGCTTGAGGTCTTCTTCCGAACGAGGGGTGTATTTGCGCGCGGCAGCCGGCGTCTCCGCCGACTGTCCCTCACCGGTCTTGGGCGTTTCATAGATTCCATCGACCAGCACGGCTACGGACAATTGTTTGATGACGCCCACCGGCTCGACGATTTTGGGAACAGTTCGACTGATCTCGTAGTTGACCGTTTCATTTTTCGTGTGACTGTTGTTCGAACTGGTTTGCGCAGGCTCTTGATCCGTTCCCGGCGGGACGTTCGACTGCACGCCCGGCACGCCGCCGCCGACACCATTGGTGCCGTTGGCCTTTTCCTGCCCGCGCTGCTCGCTCCTCACGACCTGGCTGTTCGGATCATCCCGCTCCTCGTCGTCTCGACCTTTCGAAAATTCACCACGCTGGAACACGCACCACGGCCTTGTTGGCTCCGACGATCCGCTCCAACATCGTTTGAATACGCGATTCCACGTCCTTTTCGATGCTGCGCTGATAGTCGAGCTGCGCATCGGTCGAACCAGAGGTTTCAGTCCGTCATCGTGGCCGACAACATACGGCCGTGGCCATCCACCACAGTCACATCGCGGGCCTGCAGGCCTTCCACGCTGCTCGATACCAGATCGATGACCCCTTGCACCTGCGCCTGAGTCAGCCGTTGCCCGTTGCGAAGCGACACGATCACGGACGCCCGCGCTTTCTCCTGTTCGTGGGCGAAGAGGCGCCGTTCCGGAATCGCCGATGAAGCCGTGCACGTTCAACTTCCGGCGGCTGTGCAACAGTTCTTCGCCAATTCGCCCTGTAAGGCGCGACAATCGTCGTTTTCTGGACAAATTCGGACGTGCCGATGAGGTACGATCAAAAATCTCGAACCCAACGCCTCCTCCGTGGGGAAGCCCTTGGGTCGCCAATTGCAGCCGTCAGGTCATGGACTTGGGCGCTCGGAACCAGCGCGTCGATCCACCGCCGGTTGTTTCCGTACGGCACCTTCGTCTCTTCAGCTTGTGGATGATGGCGGCGGCGTCTTCGCTGAGTACGTGAACAACACCCCTGCATGTCGGTTGCTGCGTCAGAGAGCAAGCGCGATCCACCCGCCACCGACCCGGCCAGAGCGATCAAGATAATCATGCGCTGATTGATGGAGAACTTGGAGAACATGCTAGCCACTCCCCTTCATCGCGTCTGACCGATTAACAGGCTGCAAAACCATCGGTGATGTCGACGATATGACTGAATAGTTCATACAGTGCTAACGCCAGAATGACTCAGGATGCTCAAAAAGGCTGCTAAATCACCCGCCCGACCCCGGCGCACCAAGACGCGCCTATCCACGGGCAAGGCCGCAGCGAGCAAAGAGGCGAAGCGTACTTTGTCTCGTACGTCGAGCCTGTTGCGGCGATGTCACGAGAACGCCGCTGGCGGGCTTTTTCAGCGTCCTGTTAACCTGCATCCGTAAAATACTCATCATCGCTCGCCGCAACCAGTTTGTTCCTGATTTGCATCATGAGTTGGAACGACACGTCTGCCTGCTGCAGCGCGACCATCGTACGGTGAAGATCCTGCGTTTCGCCTGTCATGAGGGCATCCACCGCTCGGCCGGCTTCCATCTGCGTATCGTTCACCTTTCCGATCGCGGACTTGAGAGAATCCAAGAACCCGGTGGCGCCGGACCGTTCCTGCCGACCCGGACGGGACCACATCGGAAATGGGAGCGATACCGGATGTCGGACCGTAAATCTGGCTCATCATCACCTCCCGATTTCCAGCGCCTTGTTCCACATGGCGCGTGTCGCGTTGATCGCCTGGACATTGGCTTCGTACGCGCGCGAGGCGCCGATCATGTTCACCATTTCTTCCATGACATTCACGTTGGGAAGACGCACGAACCCTTTGGGATCGGCATCCGGATGATGCGGGTCATAGATCATTTGCCCGGGTTTCGGATCCTCTATCACTCTCGCGACAGAGACCCCTTCAAGCGCATGCGCCGAAGGCCCAACGGCGACTTGGCGAAAAGATCGCTGAAATGCGCTGGGGACCGCCGTCGAGCGAAAGACAACATCTCGCCGTTTATACGGACCACCGGTCGGCGTTTTGGTCGATTGGGCGTTGGCAAGATTACTGGCGATCACATTGAGCCGTCGTCGTTGGGCATCTAAACCGGAAACCGATACGGCCATACTGTCGGACATTTCCATGAAACACCTCCATGAAAGCAGGTTACGTTGAGGCTGAGATTAAGATGTGGGCCGGCATGAACGGGCTTCGATCAGCCTCGACCTTAGCCTTGGGCCTGATTTCCTATCGCGCGTCTCGTATCGCACTCAGTAATCCGTTAAATCTCTTGGCCAGTATCGTGGCAGCTGCGTTGTACTGCATGGCATTCTCGGACAATTTGGCCATCTCCAACTCGAGATTCACGGAGTTTGCGTCAAGAGGAAGATCTCCCGCCGGCACTTCGCCGAGCTTCCCCGTCACGGCTTGCACCCCATTCGGCCCGTGAACACCGAAATGTCGAGACTGCGTCGCAGTCATAACGATCGGCAGCCGTCCCTTGTGAGCCGACTGCAATTGGTCCACAAAGGTCAACTCCGATGCGCGATAACCCGGCGTTTCCTCATTGGCCAGGTTCGAGGCGATTACGCGTTGTCGCGCACTGCGAAGATCTAAACTCCGCTGTAATAGTCGCATGGTTCGGTCAAAGATCGTCATGATCCTATGCTCCTTTCCACCAACGGCGTTTTATCCTTGCAACCATAATGCCTGTCAGGCGGCTGAGGTGACAGCCATGAGCAATGCCACGTGCAGTCCAGCGGTTTTCGCTCCACTCATCCGGCCCCTGCTTGACCATGACCGTACCGTGGCCTGGAGCCTTGCCGACCGGCAATTCTTGCCTTGTTCACGGCGCAGTGATAGACAATGGCCGTTCAGTCTCCCGATACTCTCGCAGTTTGTTTCGCAACGTACGGATGCTGATGCCCAGCTCCTTCGCCGCATGCGTACGATTGTCCTTCACCCGTGCCAGCGTCTTAAAAATCAACTCCCTCTCCATTTCCCATAGGGATCCGTTGGCCGTCGATTGCGGACGAACAAGCTGGCCCGGCGTTTCTCCGCTCTGTTCAGGAGGACAATGTTCGGGAAGGATAGGGCCATGCCCCGCCAGTAACACCGCCCGTTCCATGACGTTCTCTAATTCACGGACGTTTCCTTTCCATGCCAACCGCTGCAGGTGAGCACTCGCGCTTTCCGACAACATCGGTTGAGTCGAGCCCGTTCCTCATGGCCGACTGGCTCACAAAATGCCGCGCGAGCAATGGAATATCGATCGTGCGTTCACGCAGCGGGGGAACCGTGACCGGAAAGACGTTGAGACGATAGTACAGATCCTCCCGAAAGCGTCCTTGCTCGACTTCTCGATAGAGTGCTCGATTCGTCGTCGCAATCACGCGAATGTTGATTGAAACCGGATCACGCCCTCCGATCCGATCGACCTCACGTTCCTGCAGTACGCGCAACAACTTTGCCTGGAGGCTCAGGTTCATTTCGCTGATTTCGTCCAGGAGCAGTGTGCCGGTATGAGCCATCTCAAATTTGCCGATTTTTTTGATCAACGCACCGGTGAACGCGCCGCGCTCGTGGCCGAAGAGCTCGCTCTCAAGTAACCCATCCGGCAACGCCGCACAATTGACCGCGATAAACGGCCGATGCGCCCGCGGACTCCGATTATGGATAAATCGGGCTAACAGCTCTTTTCCGGTGCCGCTCTCTCCCTGAATCAGGACGGTGGCTTGGCTGGACGCCACCCCTTCGATGGTACTGATGAGACGGATCATTCCTGGGTCTTGGGTCAAGAGAGCCCGGTTTTCCGTTGGGTGAGACGGGCGACCGGTGAGGCTTCCTTCTTCTCGTCCCGATTTGAGATTCGTGATGACTCGTTCCAACACGTCCATGGAAAACGGTTTCAAGAGATACTCGCCGGCACCAAGCTTCATCGCCTCGACGGCGGTTTCTATGGCCCCATAAGCCGTCATCAGGACGATCGTAGCTTGAGGAGCACGCGCCCTGACCTCCTTGATCAATTCGAGCCCGTTCAGACGCGGCATCCGGAGGTCGGTCGGTCCATCCAGGGACGAAACAGGGAAATCCGTTCGATGGCGTCCATTCCATCGACCGCTCCTTGCACGGAATAGCCGAGTCGCTTGACCGTCTCCATGAGTGCGGTTCGCATCGATGGATCGTCATCGACGATGAGAATGCGCTCGCTCTCGTCACCAGTTTCAGAAAGAGGGTTACTTTTCTCACGGTCAGTCATGAGACCATTCCTCCGCTCACATTACCTCATGCGCAACTGGAGAGCGTCACTGGATTCCGGCTCGCTCCGCGTTCGGACTTGTCCCTCATGTGGATCTCCGTCTGTCGAAGGATGCGGAAGAATAATCGAGCATGCGGTGCCTTGCCCAACCGTACTCTCGACATCGATACGTCCTTGGTGCGCTTCAACGATCGAATACACAATCGCCAGGCCCAGACCCGTTCCCTCGTCCTTCGTCGTAAAGAACGGATCGAATATGCGCGAGCGATGGACCGGATCGATGCCCATGCCGGAATCGCGTACGGTCAGCCGAGCAGCGGACATGCCGAGTGTCTGCGGCGGTTCTTGGGAAAAACTGATCGCCAAGACACCTCCATTCGGCATCGCCTGAACCGCATTGACGATCAGGTTCACGAGGACTTGCTTCAGCTGTCCGTCGTGACACCAGATCGAGCGAACCTGCCAACTGATATCCACTCGGATTTCAACCGGCACTCGGGTGAGCGCATGGGCGGCCAACTTGATCGATTCGCCGATCAATGGCTCAGCCAAGTGCCAATCACGAACCATGCGAACGGGCCTGGTGTACAGCAAGAGATTGGCCAGCAAACGATCCATCGACTGGACGGCCTCCGAGATCTGCTGGGCGTAACGTTTGGCGGACGAGTGCTCGGCGAGATCGCGCTGCAGCATGGACGCGAAGAGTTCCACGCTCCCCAAGGGATTCCTGATCTCGTGGGCGATCCGGCCGATCAGCTCCCCCATGGCCGCAAGCCGTTCCTTACGTTGCAGTTGTTCTTCAAGCTGATAGATGCGAGTGATGTCCTGAAACAGAATGAGATGGCCGGAGCGTTCTCCGGAATCGTTGCGGAGCGGAACCCGGCTGATCGAGACGACGGTTTGTCCGATGCGTTGCGGCCGATCACATACACTGAGGCCCGCACCCGCCAACACGTCCGTCGAACGACGGTTCCGCAGTTCGGCATCCGTGGCGCCCAGTACCATCTCGGCGGCGCGATTGCTGCGACTGATCGTCTCGCAAGCATCTACCACCAATACTCCTGTGGATAAGGACTCTAGAATTCCATCCAGATGCACGCGCATGGCCTCATTGTCGCCAAGCTGCCGACGAAGCGCCTCGTTGCTCTGCGCCAACTCCAGATCCATCTGCTCCACGCGTGCCGTGAGCGCGCCGTATGACTGCTGCAACGTGTGAGCGGCCTCATCAAAACTTCTGAATGCGGCATGCAGCAGCTCCCGTTCCTCCGGATGCCTGGTCACGGCATTCGTCATAGTCCCTCTGATCTCCCCGAACAACCGGCCGCCCGCACACTCGATTGAAGGGACGACGACAGTCGATTCAGTATCGGATCGTCCGTGACATCGAGCTCGGCCAGCGCGACGGTGGCACGATCGTATTGTTTCAACGCCGCCCAATGGTGGGCGGCTTGCAGACGCGCCCAATCGGCCTGGGACGCGTTCGGCTTCTTTTCCAACACTAACTGATAGACGGCGATCGCCCACTCATGTCGATTCAATCGCGACAAGGTATCCGCATAGGATACGAGCATATCGGACGATTGCGCCGCGCCGGCCTTGAACGCCTCTTCGTAGGCCAATGCGGACTCATCGAGTTTTTCCAGTTCGCCCAGCGTCTTAGCCAACTGGACATACATGGCCGGTCGTTCAGGATGAACGGAATGGCGCAAGAGCCACGTACGGCACAGATAGAGAAGCCCTTGCAGATCCCGCTGTTGCCGCATGGCATCGATCAGAAGATGCACCACCTCCCCTTCATACTTTCCGAGAGGGAACTGAAACCGGTATCGCTCCAGCACTTTTCTGGCGGCTTGAGGATCCCGCTGATCCAGATAGACCTTTCCAAGGCCGATCAAGGCAGATTCGAGCAATGTCGAATCGTTGTGCGATTTAATGACTAACTGATGCAGCCGTACGGCTTCCGGAGAGAATCCCAGGCGTCGGTGAGATTCCGCTATGTCCAGCAACAGAGGGGACCGCGCATAGCGTTGCTCGGCCATTGCTCCATGTCGATGAAACAGAGTGACGACCGTCAGGTCGTCTCGCGATGCAATCGCCGCCTCGACCCACGGCGTCAGAAGGGCGGACAGGCGCTCTGAGGCTTTCAAGGCCCATGGATCGTTCTTATTGGTGGCGCGAAGCGTGATCTCCTTGTAGGTTTGAAGCGCTCGATTCATGTCGCTTGCATATTCGTATCCTTTGCCGAGGTAATACAGCGCCTCACTTCCCATCAAGCTACCGACCTCTCGAGTCGCAATCTCTTCGAGCAGCGATCGGTAGGAGGCCTCGGTCTGGTCCGGAATCGGCACATCGTGGATTATGGCGCTGACCGTGAGCCCAAGCGAATTGCTGCCGGCCGGCAACATGTTCTCCGCGCGGAGCGCAGCGAGCCGGAGTTTAGCCGTCATATCCGACGCGCTGTCCGGATAGAACGAGGGGATCAGCGCATAGACAAACTCCGCAAGCGGCTGTTTGGCACCAGCCCGCAACCCTTCAGCTACATGGAGCAGGGCCGCAGGCGCATACTCGTGGCGGGGATAGAGATTATAAAAGAGCAGCATGAGTTCTCGAGCGGAAACCTCATGATGCAGTTTCACCTGCGTGAGGGCATACCGCTGAAGAGACAAGGGATCGCCTCTCAGGAGATGCGGCCATCGTCGATAGCCGATATCGAAGATCGGCTGCGCGTCAGACAATCGTTGCTCTCTGAACAGCGCATGGGCCAACCCGAATGTCGCTCCTTGGAGCAACTGCTCGTCTTCGCTTCCCTTTCGCACGTCGGCAAACGCATGCTCGGCATCGCTCCATTTCCCCATGGCCATGAACGTGTACCCAAGCCCTAACAAAGCCCGATTCCTGTCGAAGGGAACATGGGCGGAATGGGCCATCGCTTGCTCGTAGAACGCTTGGGCTTCCTGGAGCGCGCCTTGTTCGATATACAAATCCGCGATCCGCCATTCTGCTCTCCGGGCATTTGACGATTGTGGATGGTCCCGAAGGAGCTTTTTGTACTCCGCAATCGCCTCGGATCGGGGTTGCCCTGAGACATCATCACGCAACAAGAGCTCGATCAGGAAGGCTTTCGCCGATGGAACGAGCGGGCTTTCATGATGTTCCTTTACAATCTTCCCAAAGAAGCGTTGCGCCTCCGGCCATGCGTTCTTCCCGTACGCGGAACGACCTTCTTGCCAAGCCAGCCCGTCAATCCCCGAAGATTGGCCTTCCTGGCGAGGCCCGTCATCAGGCAAAGGTTGCACGGGGCGTTCAACCGGTACTGGATTCCGTATCGAGGTTGTTCGTTCGGCTGGTGCTGTGATTGAGGTATTGGAAGAGGGATGCGGGAGGACCTCCCCAATGGCCGGCGAGGAGAAGAACATCCAGGCGGCAATCAAGAATAGAAATGGACGATATCGTAGACGGCGTCGACACACGGCGATAGGCATCAGCAAAGCTCATGCCTTGCGCACGTATAGGAAACTCGTGGGAAATCAGGAGAGTGATCCAGAGCAATCGCGGACCTGGATGGATTGTGTCAGGATTGGCGTCGGCTAGGTCGCCAGGTCGTCAATCTTTTGACTCGAAGGCCGTGGCCACAGCGGGAGGGTCTCCAGATTGGATCGTGGATCCACACCTTTGCGCTTCAGCTTTTCGACCAAGGTCGTCCGGTTCAGATGGAGCAATTGCGCCGCTCGAGAGGTGACGCCGTTGGCTTTGCGCAAGGCTTCCATGATGAGATGTTTCTCGTACTGCTCCACCTCTCTGGAAAGATTGATGCCGTCCTCACTGAACCGGATGAACTGCTCCCTGAGTTCGGGGTCAGACGATCTCTTGCAGATTTTCTCGGGGAAATCTCCGATACAAAGGACTCCGTGCTTCTTGAGCACGACCAACCGCTCGATCATGTTCTCCAACTCCCGAATGTTGCCGGGCCAGTCGTACTCGGTCAACAGCTGGAGGACGTCGGGAGCAAGGCCTGAAACCTGAGTGTGCTTGGTTTGATTGAAGCGAGTCAGAAAATGGTCGATCAAGAGCGGGATGTCGCTTCGGCGTTCTCGTAGCGGCGGGATGACGATGGGAATCACATTGAGCCGATAGAACAGGTCCTTGCGAAATCGCTTTTCCTCAATCAGCGTTTCCAAATCCTGATTGGTCGCCGCAACAATACGCACATCCACATGAATCGTCCGATTTCCTCCCACGCGTTCAAATTCCCGTTCCTGTAACACCCGAAGAAGCTTCACTTGCAACGGCAGGCTCATTTCGCCGATTTCATCGAGAAAGATGGTCCCTCCGTTTGCCAGTTCAAACCGGCCCATCCGCGCATGAGTGGCTCCGGTGAACGAGCCTTTTTCGTGTCCGAAGAGTTCCGACTCCAGCGGATTTTCAGGGATGGCGCCGCAATTCACGGGGACCAGCGGACGATCCTTTCGGAGACTATTGAAATGGAGCATGCGAGCCACCAACTCCTTGCCGGTGCCGCTCTCGCCTTGAATCATGACCGTGCTGTCGCTGTCGGCGACTTTTTGGACGAACTCCATCACTTGTCGGATCGGTTCGCTGGAACCCACCATCTGTTCCAACCGATATTGATCGCGTACGGCCTTCCGCAAGAGGTGGTTTTCTTGCCGAAGCCGAAGGAACTCCGCCGCCCTCCGAACCACCACGGCCACGGCTTCAAGGTCAAACGGCTTGGTCATGAAGTCGAACGCGCCGGACTTCATGGCACGAACCGCCGTTTCAATAGTGCCGAATCCGGTCATCATGATGGGAATGATCTTCGCGTCGAGTTTCGCAAGGCGATCGATGATTTCAAGTCCATCGATATCGGGCAACTGAAAATCCGTGATCACGATATGGACCACCGAGTCCTTCACCGCCTGGATTGCCGCCGCACCGTCCTCGGCGGTGGAAACACTATACTCCTCCTGCATCAGGGCTTCCTGCAGAACATCCCGCACGGCAGGGTCGTCATCGACAACCAGCACATGGAGTTGACTCATACCTAATGTCCTTTGGAATACGAAAGAGAAAACGAGCCTAGAATAATGACCCGCGGCAAGCAATGCAAGCCGTATCAATAAATCCAGCAATCGACCTGTCTAGACGAGGGACCTTTCTTGACAGGTTCTTCGGCCTGTTGGTACTGTGCGAGACAAAAGTTGG